>JANMSE010000017.1:0-1857 GCA_031389045.1 Deltaproteobacteria bacterium
GCCCCATTATTGTGGTTATGACTTGGCATTTGCGCCATGGTCAGTGTCACCGTATCCGCCCCCCCTTTTTCTCCGACCGCGTATTGCCCGGCACCACTGGCGGCGCCGACAATAAAGCGCTTGCGGAGATCCGGGGTGCCATTTTGACTGTCGCACAAAGCCCACCCGGTCGGAATCTGTGTGAGCGCACCAGACCACATAACGATCATGCCTGGGACGAACGCCCCTTCACCAATGAGTTTTGTCGCCTTCACCGTCCCGTTGACTTCGAGCTTCTCAACCGGGAGCGTTGTTGTCCCAATGCCGACAGTGCCGCTTACGATCAGTGTTTTGGTTACGGTGAGATCGGTACTGATGCTGAGGCTGCCCTGGAGCTTGGCCTCGTTCGCCTTGCTACAGCTCAACGCGGGTAATTGACTGACATCCAAGTTGTCCAGGTTGAGTTGCAACACATCGACAACCCACGGGCTGAGACCACTAGTATCCGCCATACTCCCTCCTTCTAATCACGAATCGCGAGGCATCTTCTCCGGCGCTTAATCGGCCCACGAATCGCGTATTTTATGAGTGGTGACCATTGGGAGCCTCTCCTTCCTGAGACCTTTCTTCGGCAAGGAGTTCTTCTAGCACCTGAATCGCGCCGCTAATGCGCAACAGCGTTTCCCGCAGTTGTGTTCCTTGCTGCTCGATGTCCCGCAGCCGGGTTTGCCCGGTCTGGAATTCGTTCTTCAAGACGTCGAGTCGTGCTTGTAATCGTTCTCGCATAGGTCCTCCTGACCCTTTGCCTCCCCATCGTTTAGGTGTTGTGAATAAACGGCAACTCAAGAATCGTCACGTTGAAATTATCATGGGAGTCGGTAATCGTGTCGGTTCCAAGCTTAGCAAGGGTCAGGGTGTGAGACCCAGCCTGAACGGTGGAGGCGACAATTGGATTGGCGACAAACGCTTTGTGACTATTCCCTTCGTTCGTAACAACTTTCACTCCGCCGTAACTCTTTCCATCGATCTGTACATCCATACCAATGGTTTTCACCGTGTTCCCTGCATAGCCCGAACCAGAGGCAAGAATGAGGAGCGTTGTCCCCTCATGAGACTGGAATTGCGCCGTTTTTGGCAACGGCCCGGCGGTGCCTCCCGAAAGAGCTAGGGTAGTGACTCTCCAGCCGTCGCTATGGAGTGTCCCACCGAAGGTGAGGTCTTTGGTAACGTCCAAAGCGCCGGTCACGCTGGCGTCACCAGTGACCGTGAGTGACTTACCACTCCCGCTGCCACTGATGGTTAAGCTGCCCTGCAAATGGGCCGCGTTCGTCGCGCCACAGCTCAGCGCGGGTAATTGCTTGACGTCGAGATTGTTCAGGTTGAGTGCCAAGACATCGACGATCCATGGGCTTTGGCCACTGATATCCGCCATCGACTTTTCTCCTCTGTTGCTTCTGTCCAGTTCCGGGATTCGACTGGTGTTCTAAAATGGAAATTCCATCAGCGTAAGGGAAAACAGCTCGCTTGGGGTTGCTCGTGTATCTGATGTTGCTGAGGTGAGGTTCAACGTATGTTTGCCACTCGCAACCCCCGTTACCACGAGATGGTTGACGATAGAAATGCGTACTTTAGAGTTGCTTTCGAGGTACATCATCCGCCATATCTTGTTCGCGTCGCTATCGATCTGGGCCTGCACGCCAATACTCTTGTCGGTTCCACCATAGATCGGTCCCGAAAGAATCAGCATGAGGGTTCCGCCGCTCGTGGAGAAATCCAGCGACCATGGAGTCGGAGCGGCTGCGTCCGTCGCGTTCGGCCACGCCTTCCCCTGCACGAGGCTCGTCACTTTCCACATGGGACTGTGGAGCTTGCCGTCAG
>JANMSE010000043.1:0-8032 GCA_031389045.1 Deltaproteobacteria bacterium
GCAAGTTCGATGAAAATTGCTATTCAGTGCGCGCCTGGTACCACTGCAACGAACGCAAGAGCGCGTCGAGGCGATGGAGCGCGCTCCACTGGGCGGGTTGCCGCTCCCAGCAGTGCTTCACGCCATCAGGACCACCAAGTGCCAACAACCCGCGCCGCCCGACTTCATGCAGGAGTTCACTCGTCGCCCACGCCAATGTCTGTTCGGCGCGTTTGGTGGGGAGTGTGGCGTTGGTCAAGAGATGGTGATGATGCGCGCTGATGGCGGCATCAAGGTCATCCAGATGCAGATTGGTCGCGGCGCTCACCGCCAACACCGGACGCGACCAAGCCTGCCGTTCAAGGGACAAAGCGGCTTTCACATCGGCCATCGCTTTGCGTGCCAATACTTCATCGTCAGCTTTGTTGACCGCGAGGATGTCGGGAATTTCCATGACTCCGGCTTTGATGAACTGTAGGACATCACCGGAAAACGGTTGGACGACCAGCACTACGGTGTCCGCGATATGGGCGATGTCCGTTTCGCTCTGGCCAACACCAACTGTCTCGACGATCACCACATCACACAGATGACGCAACAAGAAAACCGCCGAAAACGCTTCGCGACTGAGTCCCCCAAGCCGATCACGAGCGGCGAAACTTCTCATGTAGACAGGCGCGTGAGGCGGCACTTGCATGCGACCGCGATCACCAAGCAGCGCGCCACCAGAAACTTTGCTGGAAGGATCAACCGCGACAATCGCCAAGCGACGATCCTCACGGGCGGCGATTTCGATCAAGCGCGCGATCAGCGAGCTTTTGCCAACGCCGGGCGGGCCGGTGATACCAACAATATGTGCCGGTGCTGGGTGCGTGGTGAGATCATCAAGCAGCGCGAGTGCGTGTTCTTGCCGCGCGGGTCGCCGGTCTTCGAGCAGATTGAGCGCCGCGGCGATGGTTTTGCGCTCGAAGCGAAGGAGGGCGGCAATGTCAATGTGTGGACGTTGAGTGCTCACGAGAGATGCGGTTCGTACTTGTCAAGGAATGACTTGCCGATTTGGCTAGTGGGTGCCACTGCTGGCTTGTCCAGCAGTGTCTACTGGGTGCCACTGCTGGCTTGTCCAGCAGTGTTCCATGCTCGGCAAGTTACTTCCTGACGGTGCCTTTAGGTGCGCGCCGCCTCGGCGACATCGACCATGTCCGAGATAATTTTCATCATCTCAAAATCCTTGGGCGTATACACACGGGCAACGCCAGCCGCGCGCAACTCCCGCGCATCGTCCTCTGGAATAATCCCGCCCACGACGATGGGCACCTCGGCCAAGCCTTCCGCTTTGAGTCCAGCCATGATTTCCGGCACCAAGCGCAAATGTGAACCAGAAAGAATGCTCAAGCCGATGAGATGTACCCCTTCGTCACGCGCGCTGGCGACAATCTGCTCTGGCGTGAGACGGATGCCTTCGTAGACCACTTCCATGCCAGCATCGCGGCACCAGACCGCGATTTGCTCCGCGCCATTCGAGTGGCCGTCGAGACCCGGTTTCCCAATCAACACCTTGAGTGGACGACCCAGCGTATCCGCTGATTTGCGCACGCGACCGCGCAACTGTTCCAGCCGTTCGGCACTATCGCCGGTCCCATTTGCCGCTCTGGTGACGACCGCGCCACCGATTCCGGTTGGGGCGCGAAATTCACCAAAAATCGCACGTAATGTCTGAGCCCATTCGCCAGTCGTCACTCCGGCATGCGCACAACGGATCGAGACCGGCATGATGTTGGTGCCGTTGACCGCGGCATCTCGTAATGCGGCGAGTGCTTCCGCCACCGCGGCTTGATTGCGAGTAGCACGAAAGGCTTGCAGTCGTGTCAGTTGATCGCGTTCGGCTTCCTCGTCCACTTTGAGGATTGATGAGGACTCGCCATTGTAGAGGGGTGACTGCGCGGTCTCGGTGAATTGATTGACACCGACGACAATTTGTTCGCCACCATTGATCCGGCGTTGCCGCTCCGTGAGGCTCGCGACCAGTTGTTCTTTCACATAATTCAAGGCGGAGATGACGCCACCGAAATCGAGCACACGCTCAACCTCGGTCCAGGCCGTGTGTTTGATCTCAGCGGTTTTCGCCTCAATCACCTTGCTGCCCTCGAAAATATCTTCGTACTCCAAGATGTCAGTTTCGTAGGCGAGAATCTGCTGGATACGGAGGCTCCACTGCTGATCCCACGGTCTGGGTAAGCCAAGGGCTTCGTTCCAGGTCGGCAGTTGCATCGCGCGACAGCGGGCATTTTTGCTCAAGGTCACACCGAGTGCTTCGAGCACGATGCGCGGCACGTTGTTCTCTGGCTGGGCTTCGGTCAGGCCGAGCGAATTGACTTGCACGCCGTAACGAAAGCGGCGGAGCTTGGGGTCGGTAATGCCGTAACGGTCACGGGTCAATTCATCCCACAACTGGCCAAAAGCGCGGAGCTTGCAAATTTCCTCGATGAACCGCAACCCCGCGTTCACGAAGAAGCTGATCCGTCCGACCGCGTCGATGAATTGCGCGTCACTCAAGTTGCCAGTCGTGCGCACGGTGTCCAGGACCGCGATGGCGGTACACAGGGTGTACGCGACTTCCTGAACCGGCGTCGCTCCGGCTTCTTGCAAGTGGTACGAGCAGACGTTGATCGGATTCCACTTGGGCACCTGAGTGACGGTGTAGGTGATGGTGTCGCTGGTGAGGCGCAGGCTCGGTACCGGTGGGAAAATATAGGTCCCGCGCGAGAGGTATTCTTTTACGATGTCGTTTTGCGTCGTGCCTTGCAGCACCTTGGGATCGACTCCCTGGCGTTCGGCGGCGGCGATGTAGAGAGCCAGGAGCCACGCCGCCGTGCCGTTGATGGTCATGGAGGTGTTCATCCGGTCAAGCGGAATGCCAGTGAAGAGCGTTTCCATATCGCCAATATGGCTGACCGGCACGCCGACTTTGCCAACTTCGCCACGCGCCACCGCTTCGTCGCTGTCATAACCAGTCTGAGTCGGCAGATCGAACGCAACCGAGAGCCCGGTCTGCCCTTTGCTCAAGTTCAACCGATAGAGTTCGTTACTGGCCTTCGCGGTCGAGTGACCAGAGTAGGTGCGCATGACCCAGGGTGCTTCTTTTTTCATGGGCGAAGAAATCCTTTTCGTTTCTGGATTACAGGGAGGAGCGGCGCGGGCGGCGTGCATGTCCACTGGAGCGGTGCGTGGCGTGGCTGGCTCGGTTCTCTAGCCATTGCTTAAATGAGGTTTGACTCTCTCCTGAAGGAGTCCCTGCCAGGAGACCTTCAACACTGATGTCCTCATCCAGCTCTTCCCAGTGGATGCCGTGGCCTTTACCAATTAACCGCCAGTGATTGCGCTCCGCCACCGTCGCATGGGAGAGCCGAGGAAACCACGCCAGCGGTGCGAAAATGGTCCGTCCGTCGCTCAAATCAACTCGTAAAGTATCTTTCGTGACGGCTACATGTTCAGCATTCGGAACAGTGATCTCAACCGCGGAAATAATCATTCCAAGCCTCGATTAATGCTTCTTGGTGGTCGCCAAGAAGTTTTTGTATTCTCCCAAGTTCCGATCGAGAAAACCCTCGGTTGCTCTGTAACCGAATAGGGTCAAGCCAGAACTTCGCGAGGTTGTCATCTTGCTCGACGTGTACATGGAGAGGTTCATCTCGATCTCCCGCGTAAAAGAAGAAACGATACGGACCGACTCTGAGAACGGTCGGCATTTCTCCTTACCACCGGCAGAGTTCGTTACTGGCCTTCGCGGTCGAACCAGAATAGGTGCGCATGACCCAGGGAGATTCTTTTTTCATGGGAGTGTCTCTATTGCAGGATTTCGCGCTTGAGTTCTTCTAGGGAAATCTTCTTTCCAGCTTTAAATTCTGCTCTTGCTTTTTGGATAACCTCTAGGAACTCCGCGTTCGTACTGAGTGCTAAGGATTCTTTATCGATTTTCTTGAGCGAGACTAGAGCAGCAATTGGTTCGTCATTGAGGGTGAGCACAATGCCCCCCTCGTCTACTTCCTTCACATATTCGGCAAGAAGCTTGGATGCGGTAGAAACTTCGATAGTCTTCATAGAGAGATTTCCTTCCCTGCAATATACAATCGACTGCCCACCTTCCGCCCAATAGCTAACACACGAACAATGTTGGGAGCTTCCGTAGGGACATCGTAAAACACGCGAAAGCGCGCCACACGAAGCTCCCAAGGAGCAAGGGGGTTAGGGCGCAACGGCTTGCGATTGCGCGTTTCCTTCAATGGTTCGTGTAGTAACTGCTCTTCCATAGCTTCAACAATTGCTACTCGTTGCTGAGCTGGCAAAGCCCGAAGCTGTTGTTTTACTGACTCCGCGAATTCGATCGTGTATGCCATCACCGTCGCGAAATCAGTTGCAGCAACACGCCATGTGTATGTTTCGGACTAATGAAGGCAATCTGGCCACCATCTGAGGCTTTGGCGAGGTTGGCTTTAATGCCTTTGGCTTCAAGCGTGGCCAACGCACCAGGTAAGTAGTCAATGTCGAGTGACAGCAGATACATGCCCTCGCCACTCTTGGTCAGGAACTGCGCGATTGGACTTTTCTCGCCGAGGGGAGAGACAAACTCAATCTTAGCGTCGCCAATCGGCATGAAGGTGTTGCGAATACCGAGGGCTGGCACTTCACCCGCTGGCTCGCGGGTGAAGCCGAAGTTCTTCTGATAGGTCGCGACACCAGCTTCGAGATCGTTGACGGCGATGACCACATGGTCGAGTCGTTTCGTGGTAAAGGTGCGATTGCGCGCCTCACCGAGCAGGGACGCATGTTCGGAGTGATCGACGGGTTGGGCGTACTCGACCAACACACTGCAACAGGCTTGCGGATGCAGAAACGCGATGGTGCCCGCGAGTCCGGTGCGCGTCTTTTGGTCGATGAGCTTGATGCCTTTGTCCTTGGCTCCTTGCAATTCCGTTTCGATATTGTCGGTCTCGAAACACAAGTGGTGCAGCCCGCCGCCTTTTTTCTCCAGGAACCGCGCGACCCCGGAGTCTGGAGTGATGGGTTCCAGCAATTCGATTTCGCTTTCGCCAACCGGCAACAATGCGGCCTTAACGCCTTGGTCTTGCATGGTGGCCATCTTACCGAGCGGCAAACCGAGCGTGTCTTTATAGAACTCGAACGCTTCTTCGAGTTTGCGGACGACGATGCCAACGTGGTGAATCTTCTTGAGCATGATGGAAACCTCCGTGCCTATTGAGCCAAACAAGATGCTGGGTGTTGGGTGCTAGGGGCTGGGGTCGGAAAACCAACCCCTAGCACCCAACACCTTTTAGCCTACTCTCTTCATCTGTTCCAAAATGTCATAGCCAGTGATCGACTTACTCTTCGCGGCCTGCTCCGCGAGGTACGCGGGCGTGACCTTGCCGGCTTGCACGGCTTTGGCGAGGTCCATCAGCGCGATCTTGATGGTGGCCTCGTCGATCATTTCGCCGGTTTCTGGGTCTGGCATCGAGCCTCCACCTTTCTCGTGGTAGAGGTTCAGCACGCGCGTGCCATACTGAATCTGTTTATCGTTCGGCGTGTAGCAGTCGTTGGCGACCTGCGCCTGCTGCGGATGAATTACCCACGTGCCGTCCATGCCCAAGTTCGCGGCTCCCTCGTTTTTGTCACGCAGCCCGGCTTCGATCTCCGCGATCTTCTCTTTCGAGTCCTCTTTGCGCCAGAGAGGAAGATAGACGTTATCAATGGCGTGAAGACCCGCTGCCTTGGCGGCCACGACCACTGCTTGTTTGGAATAGTGGAAATTGACGTTCTGATTCTTGACCACTTCGCGAATGCCCAAGGTCGCGGCGAAATCGGCGATGCCGAAAATCAGACCGGCCATCCGAGGGGAAGCTGTAGCGATGTCGTAGGCTTTGACAATCGCTTGCGGCAGCTCAATCAGTGATTCAATCTGCACGTGAGTTTGCCAGCCCGCTTGTTTTTCCAAGTTATCAAGTAGGGAAGAAACGTACTTGATGTCATCCGGTCCATGCACTTTGGGAAGAATGATGCCGTGAAATTTGTCCACGGCGCCCAAGACGATGGCTTCCAGATCGCCGAGGAAAAACTCCGACCGAATGTTGTTCGGTCGCACGGTGATGACCTTCTTGCCAAAATCGAGAGAGTTGAGAGCTTCGACGACACATTGGCGGCTCTTGGGTCCCTTAAACTCGTAAGGGCAAGCATCTTCAAAGTCCATCATCACGTGATCAACTGGCGACTTGACTGGGTCGGCAGCATTTTGATGGAGCTTCATACTATGACCCGGATAGGTCATCTCCGTGCGGGGAATCACAAAACGCTTGCCTCTATCGAGTACGAACATGGGGTCCTCCTGTGGATTTATTTATGGCGTGCAGCTCCGCTTCCTTATCAGATGCTTTCGCCCTAGCCCAGTGCGGGTGGGGATGGTATGAAACCCTTTCCGTATTATTGAGGAGATTTGTATGACTGACACGATCCGCCAGACAACGACGATTGTTGACGCCTTGCAGACACTGCGAGATGAAGCGCTCCACCAAGGGCGGCGCATTACCGAGAACGGAAAAGGAATTGATGACCACCAGCCACATGCCGAACGGCTGGCCTACTTGGCGACCGAAGTAGAAGCGGCGCGCGCCTTGTTCGTGTATGCCCAGGAAGCGCGGCAACATGGGGAAGAAGACGCCAGTGAAATGGCCCTGGGGTTTGCCGCGGAAGTCGGTCACAAAGTCTTGGGACAAGCGGATGTCCATCTGACGGACTTCGGGTTTTCCGAATCGTTTCTGGCGGAGACCCTGGGGCGTAACGATGTCAAAGCGGCCATTCGTGTCGGTGCGCACGAAAGTCGGTTCCGTCAGATTGGTCGTCGGGTGATCGCCACCCGTGGGGTAAACAATGGTTGGCTGGAGAGTGAGATCGCGGTGATGACACGAGATTCCGTGCGGCAGTTTGCGCGCCGTGAGGTGTCGCCAGTCGCCGAGCGGGTGCATCGCCATGACGAACTGATTCCTGAGACGATTATCCAACAGATGGCGGAGTTGGGGTTCTTCGGCATGTCGGTCCCGGAAGAATACGGCGGCGGGGGCATGGGCAATTTGGCCATGCTGATCACGACCGAAGAGTTGTCGTGCGCGTCACTGGGTGTAGCGGGCAGCCTGATTACCAGGCCGGAGATTCTGACCAAAGCGTTGCTGCGTGGTGGCACCGAAGCGCAAAAGAAAAAATGGTTACTGCCGATTGCCGCGGGCAAACTCATGGTGGCGATCTCGGTGACGGAACCAGACACAGGGTCTGATGTGGCCTCGGTGGCATGTCGAGCCGAAGCCGCGACGGTGGGTGGCAAAGCGGGATTTCTTATCAACGGCGCCAAAGCGTGGTGCACCTTCGCCGGACGTGCTGACATTATCGCGCTCTTGGCTCGCACCAATCCCGATCCCCGTTCTGGTGCGCGTGGCGTCTCGCTCTTCATTGTCGAGAAAGACAAATTTTCTGGCCATTCGTTTGAGATGCGGCAACCGACTGGCGGCCTTTTGCAAGGGACGGCGATCCCGACTCTAGGGTATCGCGGGATGCACTCGTACATTCTCAACTGCGAGAACTATTTTGTTCCGGCTGAGAATCTGGTGGGCGAAGAAGGTGGGCTGAATAAAGGGTTCTCCTTGCAGATGGCGGGATTCGCGGCGGGACGGCTCCAGACTGGCGGACGGGCGACTGGGCTGGCGCAAGCGGCGCTCGAAGTCACCGCGACCTACGCGAACGAACGCAAACAGTTCGGCCATGCGCTCGGCGACTTTCAACTCACGCAGCACAAACTTGGTCGCATGGCGACGCACACCGCTGCCGCTCGGCAACTCGCGTATGCCGCCGCGCCAGCAATGGACAAGGATGAATCCGCCGCGGTGACGGCGGCAATGGCGAAGCTCTTAGCCTGTGACGTTGCGGTATGGGTAACGCAAGAAGGGCAGCTCATTCATGGCGGCTGGGGCTACGGAGAAGAGTATGCGATCTCCCGCTATGTGGTCGATGCGCT
>JANMSE010000005.1:0-3832 GCA_031389045.1 Deltaproteobacteria bacterium
AAAGTAGTGCTGGTCGGCGAGGTGGTAGACAATGATGTCATCGACCACGCCGCCGTCGGGATAGCAGAGGATCGAATACTGCGCCTGTCCGAGCTGGACGCGAGAGACATCGGTCACCAGCAGTTCCTGACAGACTTCGAGCGCACCAGGACCACGGACTTCAATCTCGCCCATGTGGCTGAGGTCAAACAAGCCAGCTTTGGTACGGACAGTCTGATGTTCGGACAGGATGCCGCTGTACTGGACCGGCATCTCCCAGCCGCCAAACTCGATCATGCGCGCGCCGAGAGCACGGTGGGTATCGTAGAGAGGGGTTCTTTTGGGCATCTGTATACTTTCCGCTACCAGTGAAGTGAAACGGAGAATCGGAGTCCAGCAGAAAACGTTCTTCCTTCCCCGTTTCCCCGATTCTCCGCTTCTTTCTTCAGCTCTTCAGTGTAGTTCGTCTCGCATTTGTCGCTCAGCCGCCGTCACCGTATTCGCCAGCAGCATCGCCACGGTCATGGGTCCAACGCCACCGGGCACCGGGGTGATAAACGCGGCCCGCTCTTTCGCGATGGCAAACTCAACATCTCCCTTGAGCTTTCCATCAGTCATGCGGGAGATGCCAACATCGATGACGACCGCGCCAGGTTTGATCCACGCCCCTTGAATCACATCAGGCTGGCCAACCGCCGATACCACAATATCCGCGCCACGGACTTCCGCGGCCAGGTCCACCGTCTTCGAGTGACAACAGGTCACCGTGGCATTCTCTTCCAGTAACATCAGGGCAACCGGCTTCCCGACCAGCATGCTGCGGCCAATAATCACCGCCTTTTTTCCACTGATCGGGATGCCGATGTGCGCCAGGAGTCGCATAACGCCCAACGGCGTGCAGGGTCGTAACGCGTCTTCTCCCAATAACAAGCGGCCTTGGTTGAACGGATGTAAGCCATCCACATCTTTTTCTGGCGTCAACGCGAGAATGAGGTCGCTCTGTTCCAGATGCGAGGGCAAAGGGAGTTGGACGAGAATGCCATGCACGTCAGGATCCGCGTTGAGCTTGGCAATCAGTCGCAATGCCTCCGCGGCTGAAGTAGAGGCCGCCAAATGAGAAGGAAAAGAGTGCATGCCGACTTCATGGCAGGCTTTTTTTTTCGTGTTGACATAGACGCGAGAGGCGGGGTCCTCACCGATCAGGACCGTCGCCAATCCCGGCGCAGAGCCGTGACGTTCCACGAAGCGCGCGACCCGCGCTTTCGTTTCTTGCCGCACGGTTTGCGCGATCGCTTTGCCGTCAAGAATCACACCAGTTGTACTCATTGGCTCCCTCCCATACGCGAATCGCTTTCTCCCTGCAAAGAGAACCACTATAATGCAGCGCATGCGAATAGGAATCCCCAAAGAGATTAAAGCGGAAGAAACACGGGTCGCGATCACCCCCAGTGGGGTTTCCGCCTTGGTCGCCCACGGCCATGAAGTCCTCGTTGAGCGAAGCGCTGGCAGCGGCAGTAGTATCCCGGATGATCTCTATCAGGCGGCTGGCGCCCAACTGCTTCCCACCGCCGTCGCGGTGTGGGAGCAGGCGCAAATGATTCTCAAGGTCAAAGAACCGCTGCCGAGCGAATACCCGTTGCTCCGTCCGGGGCTGATCGTGTTTACCTATCTGCATCTGGCCGCGGACGAAGCCCTGACGCGGAGGCTTCTCGACACCCAGGTGACCGCGCTTGGCTATGAGACCATTCAACTTGATGACGGGGCCTTGCCCCTCCTCGCGCCAATGAGCGAGGTCGCGGGTCGGTTGGCGATTCAAGTCGGGGCCTGGTGTTTAGAAGCGCAAAATGGTGGACGGGGCGTGTTGTTAAGCGGGGCTTCTGGGGTCAAGCCCGCACGGGTGGTGATCTTGGGTGCTGGAATCGCAGGCACCAATGCCTGTCAGGTCGCGGTGGGTGTCGGCGCTAATGTGAGTATTCTCGATGTGAACCCGGCCCGCCTCCGCTATGTCCATGATATTCTCGGCGGGCATGTCACCACCGTCATGTCCAATCGTGCCAACATCGAAGAGGAAGTGATCGCGGCGGACCTTGTCATTAGCACGGTCTTGGTGCCGGGGGCTCGCGCGCCGAAGTTGCTGTCTCGCGCGTTATTCCGCGCGATGAAACCTGGTGCGGCGTTCGTGGATATTTCCATTGACCAAGGCGGTAGCGCCGAAACCTCGCATCCCACCGCGCACCACGATCCTATTTATCGAGAAGAAGGCACCGTTCATTACTGCGTCACCAACATGCCCGCCATCGTGCCCCACACCTCGACGTATGCGCTCACCAATGTCACCTTGTCCTACGCCATTGAACTGGCGGACAACGGACTAGCCGCGCTCCGCGACAATCTCGTGCTCCGGCGTGGACTCAATACGTTACAGGGACACGTGACCCATCCTGGGGTCGCTGCCGCGTTTGGCCTCCCATGCGGGGATGTGGAAGAGCTGTTGAAAACCACGGCCTAAACAAACCATCAGGCGTGAGCTTGGCTTCATCCTCACTTCCCACTGTCTTCGACAATGGCACCACCCTTCAGTCGAATGATCCGTTGCGTGCGTTGGGCAAGTTCGAGATTGTGCGTCACCAACAGCAGGGTCGTTCCTACTTCGCGATTGAGCTTGAACAGCAAGTCGATCACGACCTCGCTCGTTTCCGCATCCAAGTTCCCGGTCGGTTCATCAGCGAACAAGATACGAGGCTGGCCAATGAACGCACGGGCCAGGGCCACGCGTTGTTGTTCACCTCCAGAGAGTTGGATGGGATAGTGGTGCAGACGGTCTCCCAACCCGACGCGGTGGAGCAGCTCGACGGCGCGCGGCTTCGCGTGGCGCTCTCCGCGCAGTTCGAGCGGGACCATGACATTTTCAAGAGCAGTCAGGGTCGGGATCAGTTGAAAGGTCTGAAAAATAAAACCAACCGCGGTACTTCGTAACGCCGCGAGGGCTTCTTCATCCAAAGCGTTGAGCGTGACGCCGTCAAGCCGGACCGTGCCAGCGGTTGGACGGTCGAGCCCAGCGCAGATACTGAGCAGCGTGGTTTTGCCGCTGCCGGATGGACCAACTAATGCACAGGTGGTCCCACTCTCCAGGCTGAAAGAGACCTCACGGAGGACAGTCAGCGCGGTTGCTCCGCTGTGATACACTTTGCTGATGTTGTGCACGTCGAGAAGCGGAGAGGTCATATCATGTTCCATATCCTGTGGGTCACGTTGTTGGTCTTTTGTTGTGGTGTTAGTAGCCTGGGGTGCCGTGGCGGCGATGAACCCGCCACGCAGAGCGCCGAATCGGCGAAGGCTGAGCAGCATCCTACGCAAAACGGTGGGTCGAGCAAAGCGATCATGTTCTTTGGTGATAGTTTGACCGCGGGTTTTGGTATTGATCCCGCTTATGCGTTTCCGTCTCTTATCCAGGAGAAAATTCGCGCCAACGGCTGGAACTTCGAGGTCATCAGCGCGGGCGTAAGTGGCGAGACGACTGCGGGCGGGTTACGGCGGGTTGATTGGGTGTTGCAACGGCCAGTGGATGTTTTTGTGCTGGAGCTCGGTGCCAACGACGGCCTCCGTGGCCATCCAGTGGAAAGCGCGCAAGAGAATCTGCAAACGATTATGGATCGCGTGAAAAGCAAATACCCACAGGTTCGGATCGTGCTGGCGGGGATGGAGATCCCCCCCAATTTAAGCCGCGCTTATACGGCCCGCTTCCGGGACATCTTTCCCGAACTGGCGCGCAAGAATAACGCGGCGTTGATTCCTTTTCTGCTGGACGGTGTAGGTGGTATCCCCAGGTTGAATCTGCCGGATGGTCTGCATC
>JANMSE010000087.1:0-2716 GCA_031389045.1 Deltaproteobacteria bacterium
CAAGCCGCAGGCCCTGCGGGCAGTGCGGCGTCTCAGCGAGCTGTTATACCGACGGACCCACCTGCGGATGCGAGCCGGCCTCGCCGCGTTTCCAGTCGATGGGCTGACTCTGGAGGTCCTCATCAAGAAGGCCCGGACAGCAAGTACGCAACAACTGGCAGGCGAAGTGCCCGCTGCCGCGACGAGCCAACCCAGCCGCCAGCGTCCCCGTGGCGTACCGGTGCAAGCACTGAGATCCACGTGGGCAGAGAAAGGAGGGGAATGACATGCCGACGAGACACCTCAGTATTGCCGTACCTCTGTCCGTAGCCGATGCGCGGTGGCCGGTCTTGCCTGACAAGCCGTGGTATGCACGTCACTCCCAACGCCGGCTGCTCGGTGACGCCGCGTATCGGCGCGGCAAACGCCTCCTGGACGTGGTGGTGTGTCTGGTGCTCTTGCCACTGGTGCTCCCGCTGCTGGGGTTATGCGGCCTCGCCATCAAGGTGGAGTCTCGCGGTCCCTTCTTGTTTGTCCAGCAGCGGACTGGCAAGAACGCCCGCCGTTTTCGCTTCTACAAGCTGCGCACCATGATAGCCGACGCCGAGGAGCAGAAAGCTCGCTATCTGTCACTCAACAAATTGCGCTATCCCGATTTCAAGATCGAAAACGACCCCCGCATCACGCGCGTAGGCCGCTTCCTGCGCAAGACCAGCCTGGATGAACTGCCCCAACTCTTCAACGTGCTGCGGGGTGACATGAGTCTGGTCGGCCCCCGGCCCACCTCCTTCAGCGCCAGCACGTATGCCCTGTGGCACACCGCACGGCTGGAGGCTGAGCCTGGGATTACGGGGTTGTGGCAGATTTCCGGTCGCAACGAGCTGGACTTCGACGCGCGCTTGCGGCTCGACATTGCCTACCTCCGGCATCAATCCCTCTGGCTGGATGTGCGGATTTTGTTGCGGACCATTGGCTGCGTCGTGAGCGGACGTGGGGCAAATTGAGGGCATCGTTATGATGGTATGGGCCTTTTGGCTATCACTCGCCGTTCCACTTTATGTGTACGCTGGCTTCCCGCTGCTCGTGGGGCTGGTCGGCTGGTGGCGCCGCCGGCAGGTGCGGAAGCAGCCTATCACTCCGGCGATGAGTCTGATCATCGCGGCGTACAATGAGGAACGGCACATCGCCGAGCGGCTCGAGAACGCCCTGGCCCTCGACTATCCGCGTGACGCCCTGGAGATCATCGTGGCCTTGGACGGCTCTGATGATGCCACGGCGGCGATTGTCGCCACCTATGCACCCCAGGGTGTGCGCCTGCTTACCCTCCCACGCCGTGGCAAGCTCCACGCCCTCACCGCGGCCGTCGCCCAGGCCAGGGGCGATCTCCTCGTCTTCTCGGACGCCAACACGCTCTATGATGCGCGAGCCTTGCGTATGTTGGCGCGGAACTTCGCTGACCCGGAAGTCGGGGGTGTCGCTGGCCGTAAGATCTACACGACCCAATCTGGTAGTGACTCGAGCAGTCAAGGGGAACGCCTCTACTGGTCTTATGACACCTGGCTCAAACAGATGGAGAGTCTGACGGGCAGCATCGTCGCCGCCGACGGTGCGATTTACGCCATCCGCCGTACGCTTTATTGCGCGCCCACCACCGCCGCGGTCACCGACGATTTTGCCCTGTCCACCGCGGTCATTGAGCAAGGGTACCGGCTGGTGTTCGAACCCGAAGCCTGCGCCTACGAAGATGCCCTCCCGGCGGCCGAGCGTGAATTCTGGCGCAAGGTTCGCCTGATGACGCGTGGCCTGCGCGGCGTGCTGCTCCGCAAGCGCCTGCTGAATCCTTGGCGGTATGGGTTCTATGCGCTGGTCCTGTTCTCACATAAGGTGCTGCGCCGACTCGTGCCCGTCTTTCTGCTGCTGTTGTTTGTCACCAGCTTGCTGGTCAGCTTGCTGGTCAGCCTGCCGGCCAGCTCGGGCGGAGCGCTCTACAGCAGCGCGGCGGTTGCCCAAGTGCTCTTTTACGCGCTCGCCGGTGCGGGGTACGTCTTACGGCGCACGCGGGTCGGGCAAAAGAAATACCTGGCCCTCCCGTTTTTCTACTGCCTCGCCAACGCCGCCGCTCTCGTCGCCCTCATCCAAGTCATACGCGGGCAGCACATCGCACTGTGGCAGCCGCAACGGCATGGGGTATAGGGATGGAACATACGCCTTTGGTGTCCGCCGTGATCCCCACCTACAATCGCCAGCAGAAGGTCGTACGTGCCATCGACAGTGCGTTAGCGCAGACTTACACCAATATGGAGATTGTCGTGGTGGATGACTGTTCAACCGACGGCACCGCGCGGTATCTCCAGGAACGGTATGGTGAGAAAATCCGCCTGATCTCGCTGTCCACCAACGTCGGGGGGGCGCAGGCGAGGAATGTTGGGGTTGAAAACGCTCGGGGGGCACTCATTGCTTTCTTAGACAGTGACGACCAGTGGGAGAATAGCAAAATCGCCCGCCAGGTCGACATTGTCCATCAGCAAGACGTAGGCGTGGTGTACACCGGGATGTACAGGTTGAACCAGCGCAATGACATCCTGGGGCTCAATACCCCAAGATTTTCAGGAGCAATAGGCAGCGCCCTCTTGAATGAGAACGTGGTGTCTTCCACCTCCTCGGTCCTGGTCAGGAAAGAACTCTTTGTGAAGGTTGGGGGGTTTAACCGACGACTGCGGTCGTGTGATGATTGGGA
>JANMSE010000095.1:0-2932 GCA_031389045.1 Deltaproteobacteria bacterium
AAGAAATTCACCCTGAGCGAGGTTGAATGCTTGGGGTCCTGTGGTACCGCACCAATGGCCCAAATCAACGACGATTATTACGAAAACTTGACGCCCGAAGGGGTTGTGCAGTTAATCGACCGATTGGCGAAGACGGCCTAAGAGGCACTGCCTCATCGGCACCGCCTCACCGCTCGCTACGTAGCTACGTGAGACCATACATGGATTCGACCTCGCTGCTTATTGATGTTGTCCTCGTGCTCGTGGTCATCGGCATGGTGATGAACCTGGGTGGACTGTTGCTCTGGGTCGAGCGCAAAGCAAGCGCGATCTTGCAGGATCGGATTGGCGCGAACCGTGCCTCGATTCTGGGCAAACTGCCCATCAACTTAGGGATCGTCAACACACTGGTGGCGGACCCGATCAAGCTATTCACCAAAGAAGATTTCATTCCCCCTGGCGCGGATAAACTCCTCCATACGTTGGCGCCAATCGTGGCGGTCGTCCCCGCTTTAATCACCATGCTCGTGGTCCCGTTCGGGGACATCATCGTGATTGGCGGGCGCGAGATTGAACTGCAAGCCGCGCGTCTCAACGTGGGTATTCTCTACATCCTCGCGATGGTTTCGCTCGGGGTGTACGGCATCGTCCTCGCCGGTTGGTCCTCCAATAGTCGTTGGGCGCTGCTTGGCGGCATTCGCGCCTCGGCGCAAATGATCTCTTATGAGATCGCGATGGGCTTAGCGCTTATTGGCGCGGTGCTGACCTACGGCACCATGGACTTGCAAGAGATCACCCGTGCGCAAAGTGGCATGCTCTTCGGAGTGCTGCCGAACTGGGGCATCTTTTACCAACCGCTGGCCTTCCTGATTTTCCTCACCGCGGGGATCGCGGAAAGTAAACGGGCACCGTTTGACTTACCCGAAGCCGAGCCGGAACTGATCTCTGGATACTTCACTGAGTATTCTGGCGCCAAACAAGCCGTCTTCATGTTGGTTGACTTTCTCGAGTCGATCATCGTCGCGGGTTTAATCACCACCTTGTTTTTCGGTGGCTGGCAAGTGCCCTTGTTGGACCGTGGCGGCATCCAGTTTCCGTGGGGCGGTGGCATTCCGCTTCCCTCCCTGGTGGTGACGTTGCTCCAAGTCGGCGCGTTTACGGGAAAAGTTTTTTTCTTCTGTTGGCTGCAAATTATGATCCGCTGGACGCTCCCACGGTTCCGCTATGACCAATTGATGATCCTGGGGTGGAAAATTCTGCTGCCCGCGGCCTTGCTCAACGTGATGATTACCGCGCTCGCGGTCCTCATCTCGGAGTCTCTGAAATAACTATGGACGCGATTACTTTTACTGTCCTCAGCGTGCTGATGGTGACTTCGGCCATTCGGGTCGTCCTTAACCGCAGCCCGGTATACAGCGCCTTGTCTCTCGTGGTGCTGATGAGCTTGCTCGCGGTCTATTTTCTCTATCTTGATGCCCACATGGTCGGGGTTTTGCAAATTATTGTGTACGCGGGCGCGGTGATGGTGCTCTTTCTCTTTGTCATCATGTTGCTCAATTTGCAGAACAACGTGCAAGATTACCGACAAGAGAAACTCTGGACGATCGGGATTGTGTGCGCGGCGCTTTTTGGCGAGATGTGGCTGCTCTTTGGTGGGGAGGGTGGCGAGCGTGCCACTCAACAGCCACTGCCAGAGGGATTTGGGACTGTCATCTCATTAAGTGAGAAACTGTTCACCGATTATTTGCTCCCGTTTGAAATCACTTCACTATTGTTGCTCGTGGCGGTCGTTGGCGCGGTGGTCCTGGCGAAACGGTAAGCGGGGAATAGCTTATGGCTTATGGCTCGCTCCCTTCGGTCGCTTTATGGCAAATGGCTTATGGCTCATGGTTCTGACCATAGGCTATAGAGCGAACGTAGTGAGCGGGCCATAAGCCATAAACTGCAAAGCGGGCTAGCCCATCAGGCGAACGACGAATCGGAAAGCGGAATTATGGTTCCAATCCACTATCATCTCATGTTAAGCGCCATTCTTTTTGCCATTGGCGCGCTCGGCGTGTTGCTGCGACGCAACACGATTATCATCTTCATGTCCATTGAGCTGATGTTGAACGCGGTGAACTTGTCCTTCGTCGCGCTCGCGCGACAGTGGGGGTCGATGGATGGACAGTTGATCGTCTTCTTCGTCATGGCCGTGGCCGCCGCCGAGGCCGCTGTTGGCCTCGCCATCATCCTCATGGTCTTCCGCAATCGCGAGACCGTGAATGCGGACGAACTCAATCTCATGCGTTGGTAAGCCCCGCACCTTCGTGAAACTATGGAACACGCACACGCCGCCGCCACAACCGCAGTCCATGCGGTGACCTATCTCCGCTGGATTATTTTTCTGCCCTTGATTGGAGTGCTGTTTAATCTCTTCGTCGCCCCGCGTACTGGCCGCCGAGGCGTCAATATCGTTGCTCCTGGCGTGGTCTTGGGCGCCTTCTTGGTTTCCCTCACCGCCTTGTTTGACCTCAAGGAGTTGGCGCCCGGCAGTGCGCTGGTCGATAACGTCTACCCGTGGATTACCGCAGGGCAACTACACATCGACTTTGCTCTGCGCGTGGATGCCCTCACCGCCGTGATGATTCTGATTGTGACTGGCGTTGGCTTTCTCATCCATCTGTATTCCGTCGGCTACATGGCCCACGACGACGACTATGCTCGCTTTTTCACCTATCTCAATCTCTTTACCGCTTCGATGCTGCTGCTGGTGCTGGGTGAGAACCTCGCGCTCCTGTTCGTTGGCTGGGAAGGAGTGGGCCTCTGCTCCTATTTGCTGATTGGCTTCTGGTACACCGATCCTGAAAAAGCCAAGGCCGGCAACAAAGCCTTTATCGTCAACCGTATTGGCGACGCCGGGTTCTTGCTTGGCATGTTCCTGCTGTTCTGGACGCTAGGGAGCCAAGGTGTA
>JANMSE010000124.1:0-3102 GCA_031389045.1 Deltaproteobacteria bacterium
GCGGGACTGCAAACCGCGGAGCACGTCATTGGCGAGGGGCGAACTGGGCGGGCTCGCCAATGACGAGGATGTGCTCTTCGCCGGTTATCTAACCAACAATACCTTCTTCCACCGCGCGAAGGAAGAACTTGGGTTTGACCAGAACAATAATCGCTGGCACGAGCGTGCAGGAGCCGAGCCAACTGATCATCATCCACAAGGCCAGTAATAATCCCATCTCCGAACAGAAGCGAATGCTGGAGAACATCCAACAGGCGGCTCCGAGCGACAGGGTCAACGCGGTAAAACTCACCGCCTTGCCGGCGGTGGCAATCCCAATGCGCATGGCTTCCTTTATATCGCCGCGGTACTCTTCCACCGCCCGGCTGACAAGATATACGCCGTAGTCGATCCCGAACCCGAGACCGACGGTCACGATCGGTAACGATTGGAGATTGATCCCGATATTCCGGTAGCCCATATAGGCATTGACGATGCCGTTGGCCAGGAACATCGTCACCAACATCACCAAAGACGCCACCGCCGAGCGGTAGGTGAACATGATGATGATGAACATGGTCCCAAAGCCAAGCACTTGCATCAGAATGTCATTCTTAAGAATTTCCTCATTCGCAGCCCCAGTCACGCCGATGAGCCCACCAGCAAGACGAAAATCCGCCTTTTCCATGGGATTCTTTTCCACGAAGTCCCGCGCATTGGCGATCATACGGGCCACGTTATCCCCCTGGTGATTGCGGGCATAGAAGGTGACATGCGAGGTCGTGTAGCTCGGATCAAGGAACCGGGAGGTCTCCCCCGGCGGGGCGCCCGCGAAGTAGTAGAAGAACAACGAACTGATTTTCGGAGTTTCGTAGGGAATGACGGACCAGCGTGGTTGCAGGTCATAGAAGGTCATGTTGATGGAGGAGACGATATCGGCCAAGGAGAAACTGTAGCCAATATCGGGATCGCGTTCGAGCGTGCGTTGAAATTTTTCCATCGTCCGCAGAAGCGCGGGATCCTTCAAGACGTCCTTGTCGCGGCCCTCAATCACTATAATGAAAGGCTCAACGCCACCAAAGAACTTCTGGATCTCCAAGTGCGCCAGGTTGTAAGGCGAGTCTTCGCGCAGCAGCGGCGTGGCCGCCGTTGGGTCGCCAATAGTAAGATGCCGGACCTGCGTGAGCGAAATGAGGAACGCAATCACCCAGAAGGCGACAATGATCTTGGCGTTCCGCGTTTCGACAATCCAATCCGCGCACGTTTCGATAAAGCGTTGGAAGGACCCCTGCAACCGATTGAGCACGTTCTTTTTTTCGGGAGCCTTGAGATAGAAGTACACAATCGGGTTCAAGAGCAGTTCACTAATCGCGACCGAGGTCACCCACACCGACGCCGAAATCGCGATATTCTGGAGAATCACCACCGGCACGACGATGATGACCAACATTCCCAGGGCATCAGTAATAATCCCACTCGTTGTCGGCACGAACAATTCGGCGAAAGCGGCAACAATCGCCTTCTCTTTATCCCAGTTCCACTTTTTGTACTCATCGTAGTAGCGTTCGTGCATTTGCACGGAGTGGCTCACCGCTCGCGCAGTCACAAAGAACGGGATCACCAAGGCCAAGGGGTCCATGGCAAACCCCATCAAGGACTGCATCCCTAATCCCCAGAACGCGGAGATGATGCCGGTGATGGTTGGTCGTAAGGCCCCGCGCCAATCGCGGAAGTAGAAATAGAGCAGGAGCCAAGCGAGGAGGGTCGCACCGATAAAAACGGTGTACACTTCATTCGCATAACGGTAGATCCAACCATAGAGCTGCGGCTCGCCAGCGATCCAGATGGTGTGTTCCGCGGTGGAAAACGGATCGACGACTGTCCGTTGGACCTCATCAAAGATGCGCCGATAGTCGATCCGCCCTTCGATAAAGTTCGCTTTGATCAGGAGCGCTTGGCCGTTGAGTGACACAAGCTGCCCGTAGATCGACTCGGTGTTGTAACAAATCTTTTTGATGTCCTCGACTTCTTCGTCGGTTTTCGGCGGGCGCCGCATCACGGGCGGCGTGGCGATCGTCCCGCCTAACACGGTGAGATAGCGTGTCGTGCGATGGCCAATCGAGGCGATCTGATCGTGGTTCACGCCGGCGATCCGATCGACGGCCTGCGTCATGTCGAAGACCTTCTTGAGGATCTCCTTGGTGAAGACATCCCCCTTCTCGGCTTTCAGCATGATGTTGATGTTGTTGGCACCGCCAAACTGATCGGCGAACTTAAAATGGACCTGCACGAATGGGTGTCGATACGGCAGCAGATCATTGAAAGCGGTGGTCATTTCCAGTTGGAAACTGAAATACGCCATGATGGAGGTGAAGATAGTGATAAGAACAACGACCGGGATACGGTTTTTGATCAGGTTTTCTCCCAGTCGGTAGAGGGCTTCTTTCCCTTGATAGAGTTCCTCATACGTTCGAACCGGTGGTTTTTCATCTGCCATAAGACCCTCCCTTTGGTATCTTTGGGTTGTAGTTGCTGGCGCTTCCCGTTGTGGAACATCCGCTGTTCAAGAGACCACGAATATCCTCGACCGGGGCCGTGGTATAGTCCTTGGTTTGGAGAAACTGTCAAGGGGGTATTCCGCGAGCTTGAGGAACCAAACTGACCATAACGAGGCCGCCACGCATGGCATCCACGCACATGGTCAGGTCTCCGAGCAATACCCTTTACTGGGTCAGCATGAAGGTCTCAGCCCTTTTTCTTTGGTTTGGTAAACCAGAGCAGGACTCCACCGCCAGCAGCGCTCGCGACAAGAATTACGATCACCCACAGTATGCTTGGATCAATATCCATAAAAATCCTCCTTCACTCCTTAACGTTACATTCATTCTGGGCCGTGGCATGAAGTCGATATGGGGACATATTCCTAGCTCTTGGGATTTTCAAGCACCCTCCGGGCGGAAGCGAAGAAATCGACCTCCCCTTGCGCGGACGTGGCATTCTATCGGCGGGAAAGAGACCAGTGAGGACGAAAAGTCAGAGGACGTTCCAGATGACACGCAAGATCATCAGCAGCGTACTCACCGCGCCAATGCCAAAGCAAATGGCGCGCGCGGGTTGCAAATG
>JANMSE010000027.1:0-31549 GCA_031389045.1 Deltaproteobacteria bacterium
AATGCGAATTAGGGGTTGAACCAATCCTTGTTTCCTGATGCTAGGTTAGTGAAGCACCACCGGCACTAAGCTGCGGCATCAGGAGGGACAATGGATTGGCAAGAACGGTTAATATCCATCTTTGTGTATGTCAGCAAGCAGTATGACGACTCCCTGTGGACGTATGGGCAGCGCTTGAGCCCCAATGAGCGGCCCGCGTTTAGTGATGTGGAGGTCCTCACCATTTACCTGTGGGGGGTCTTGCGGGGGCATGCCGAGGTGCGGGCGATTGATACGTACACGCGCGATCACTTAGCGGCGTGGTTTCCGCGCCTGCCCGCGTATGCCACCTATGTCCAGCGCCTCAATCGCCTTTCCGAGGTCTTTGTCCCGCTCATTGGGTGCATTCAACACGACTTCCCCCAGCAGGAAGGAGAGGAGCTGATTCGCTTGATTGATTCCATGCCGATTATGCTCGCCAAGGCCCAACGCAGTGGCCGCGCCAAGGTGGCCCCGGCCTTAGCCAATAAAGGGGACAATGCCACCAAGAAAACCTACTATTATGGGGTGAACCTGCATATTTTGGCCTTGCGTCGTCCAGGGCAATTCCCGCTCCCCGATTATCTGGGCTTGACGCCGGCCAGTGAGGCGGACATTACCGTCTTGAAAGCGATTGCCGAGGATATCCATGGCACGCCGGTCTACGCGGACAAAGCCTCTATTGATGCGGCGTTGAGTGACCTGTTGCGCCAGCAACAGTCGCCCTTGACCACCCCGGTGAAAAAGCAAAAAGGCCAACTGGAACTGAGTTTATTTCAAGCCGCCTTCTCGACCCTGGTGAGTCAGGTGCGCCAACCTATCGAGTCCCTCTTTAATTGGCTGCACGAAAAAACCGGCATTCAGATCGCTTCCAAGGTCCGCTCTTCTCAGGGCTTGCTCGTCCATGTCTTTGGCAAAGTCGCCGCCGCTCTGCTTTTGTTGCGGCCCAACTTTTAACCCCTAATTCGCATTCACAGTATTCACATTGGTAGCCGAAAAGAGCGCTCATAGTTCTGGCTCCGTCGTGTCATATTCCTTGCGCGCGCTCCACGATTGGCGCAAGGGCTTTCACCGCTTCGGTGCCGCTCCCTGAGGCCGCGGCCCATGCCAAGACGATCATGCGGCTCACCCCAGCGTCCCGATACTGCCGCATCAGCTCAGCCGAGGGGCCCTCGTTTTGGGCCATCAACAGCACGGAAAACTCAATCCCGTCGGGATTCCGTCCCGCGGCTTTGGCCAGTTGCTTGATTTCGGGAATCGCGGTCCTGAATTGATCTGGCGTCAAGTTAGCGGGGAACCAGCCATCGGCGTATTGGGCCACGCGCTTGAGTGCGTATTTGGGGTCGTGCGCTCCCAGGTAAATTGGTGGGTACGGTTTTTGGACTGGTTTGGGGCCAATCTTGAGGGGAGGAAATTTGATGATCTCCCCATCATAACTGGCCTCTTCCTTACTCCACAACTCGCGTAACGCTTCGACGCCCTCGCGCACGTGTTGCCAGCGCCGCTTGAATTGCACGCCGAAGAGTTGGGCTTCTTCCGCGAACCATCCGGCCCCCACACCAAGAATCAGTCGCCCATTCGAGTAGAGGTCGAGTGTCGCCGTGGTTTTCGCCAGGGTGATCGTGTCATGTTGTGGCAGTAAAGCGATCGCGGTCCCAAGGCGGATGGTCTTGGTCGTTTGCGCCGCCGCCATGAGGGCAATGAACGGGTCAACCAACTCCGCGTAGAACGGGGGAACCTTTCCATCGGCGGAGCGGGGATAATACGTGGTGTAGTGCGTGGGCACAGCGATATGTTCAGCGACCCAAAACGAGTCGAACCCCAGATTTTCCGCTTCTCGCGCGATCTCACCGGGATTCCCGGATTTGTCAGTGAGGAATACCGACACGCCAATTTTCATAACGACGACCCTCCTTTTGCCAGCGGACTGTAGAACGGAACCCGAAAGGTTGCAAGTTTCGAGGACTGAGTTTCAAGTTCTATACGCAGTCCTCAACTCTTGAAGAATAGTTGAAGAGCGAATGCCTTATTAAAGGAAACGGGGAGACCCCTTTCATAAGGCGTGGTCGAGGGGGAGAGCGAAGAGTGCGGAAGGCGGATGTTATGCCACCAGCTCGACCTTGTCGTACACCTCGGCGAGTACCAGGTCGCACTCAATCGTGGAGAGCCGAATGGTGTCTGTCACGTCATTGGTCTCCGAGAACAGCCACCGGTCTTCAGGTTGCCGCACCCAATGTTCAACGTGACAGCGCTCTTGATCGACTACGACATACTCCATGAGGGAAGCAAGCGTGCGGTAGTGTTGCAACTTGCTCCCGCGGTCGTAGTCTTTTGTGGATTCTGACAAGACTTCAATAATGAGCGTGGGGTTGAGCAGCGTGTCTTTCTGATCGTCCGCGAGCTGAACCTGTCCACAGACGACAATCACATCGGGATAGGTGTACAAGCCGGTCGGGCTCACCCGTACTCGCAAGTCGGTGGAATACACCGTGCACGGTCGCCGCCTCAGTTGTCCACGGAGTTCGGCAACCAGATTCGTGACGATGAGCACATGGCGTGGACTGGCCCCCGCCATCGCGAACATCTCGCCATTGACATACTCGCTCTTGTATTCCGCTTTCCGTTCAATGGCCAGATATTCTTCCGGAGTAATGTAGGTTTTCGCTTGTAAAGACATGGCTCAGCTCCGTCGATGAAGGTAGTGAGTTACGCCTCTTCCGCAGCCGTCCCCGATGCGGCCACGCCAAATTTTTCACGAATTTTGCTCTCAATGATCTGAGAAATATCCGGGTGCTCTTTGAGATATTCCTTGGCGTTCTCGCGTCCTTGGCCGATGCGGTCACCGCTGAACGAGTACCAGGCCCCGGATTTGTCCACGATCCCGTTCTCTGACCCGATATCCACCAGCTCCCCTTCTTTTGACACACCGCTGCCATACAGTACGTCGAACTCGGCTTCCTTGAACGGGGGGGCCATTTTATTCTTGACCACTTTGACTTTGGTGCGATTGCCGACGATTTCTTCTCCTTGTTTCACCGCGCCGGTGCGCCGAATATCGAGACGAACCGAAGCATAAAACTTGAGGGCATTCCCGCCGGTCGTGGTCTCCGGGTTGCCAAACATGACGCCGATCTTCATACGGACCTGGTTGATAAAGATGATCAGGGTGTGAGACCGAGAGATGGAGCCCACCAGTTTACGTAAAGCTTGTGACATCAGCCGCGCTTGTAACCCCATCTGTGGTTCACCCATTTCGCCTTCGATTTCCGCGCGTGGGGTGAGTGCGGCTACTGAGTCAATGACAATGATGTCAACCGCGCTACTGCGGACTAGGGTATCGGTGATTTCCAGTGCCTGTTCGCCGTTATCAGGTTGAGAGATGAGCAGTTCCTCAGCTTTTACCCCGAGTTTCCGGGCGTAGCCCATATCGAGGGCATGTTCCGCATCAATATAGGCGCAGGTCCCGCCGATCTTTTGGGCTTGCGCGACGACTTGCAAAGCCAAGGTGGTTTTGCCGGAGGACTCTGGTCCGTAAATTTCCACAATGCGGCCCCGCGGGAGTCCGCCGATTCCAAGCGCCAAGTCCAAGGTGAGAGAGCCAGTGGAGATCACGGGCACGTCCTTGATAATCGCCTCTTCCCCGAGTTTCATGATCGCGCCTTTACCGAATTGTTTTTCAATTTGGCTGACCGCGAGATCAAGGGCGCGGCTACGGTCTTTGTCATTGGCCATCTGATGTTCTCCTTATGCGGTGTGCTGTGGCGTCAAGGCAATTGCTCCAAGCGGACGGTAAACGGCTCCAGTCGGCCGCAAGTCGCTCTGGTATAACGTGACCTCGGTAATCGCACTCTCCCCAAACCGCGCCTGTTCATGCTCTTTTACTACTGATAGCACCTGTTCCCAACCACGGAGCGACCGAACTCGTCCCAGGGTGAGGTGCGGGGTGAAGTCGCGTTCTTCTGGGGGAAAGTCGAGCGCCATCAACGCGGTTTCGATCTGCTCGCTGAGCGCTGTGAGACCCTCGCCATGCACCCCTGCCCACACGACCCGTGGACGTGTGAGGTGAGGAAACGCGCCAAGCCCCTGGGCGACAATGTGGAGCGGGGGCTGGGTTGAGAGCGCTCGGCCAAGGGCTTCTACAATCGGGGCAACTTGCATGGGTGTGATGTCACCCAGGAACTTCAGCGTCAGATGCCACCCCTCGGCGCGGGTCCAGCGGATGTCTCCCTTGGCGGATTGCAGAGCGCGCTGCATTTTCGCTATTTCTTCGATTACCACGGGGGCAAGACTAACGGCAATGAAGGCGCGAATCAAGGGGAACCTCGAAGAAAGTTCGGAGTTCGGAGTCAAGAAAGTTCGGAGTCAGGAAAGTTCGGAGTCAAGAGAGTTCGGAGTCTGAAGGGAAAAAGAAAGAAGCACGCCCGATTTTTTGTTCTTCTTTTCCAACTCCGAACTCTTTTCGTCTCCGAACTCTTTTCGTCTATCGTCGAATAAACCCCGACTCGGCGATAGGAACGCCCAGCAACGAGCGGCGGACCCAGTCGAGCGCGAGTTGGGCAGCCAGCGTTTTGATCCAGTCGCGGTTGCCCCATAGTTGATACTTGCGGGCGACCAGCACCCCATCCGCCGCCAGTGCCAGAAAGGCCGTGCCCACTGGTTTCTCTGGCGTGCCACCACCAGGGCCAGCAATGCCAGTGACGGCAACGCCAATGTCCGTGCCCAAGCGCTCGCGAACTCCGACGGCCATCTCGCGGGCGGTCTCTTCACTCACTGGGCCATGCAACGTGATCGTCTCCGGTTTGACGCCCAAGAGGTTGATCTTGGCGGCATCGGCATACGCGAGGATCGCACCGTGAAAGTACGCGGAACTGCCCGGCACGTTGGTCAGCCGATGCGAGACCAGTCCACCAGAGCAGGACTCAGCGAACGCGACCGTCTTGCCGTGTTGCTTGAGCAAGGTGCCGACGACATCTTCCATCGTTACGTCGCCTTCGCCATACACATACGAACCGACGCGCGAACGAATACGGGTGGACAGCTCTTCGAGCCGCGCTTCCACTTCATTGGGCTTGCCGCGCACCGTCACTTTCAAGGAAATCTGCGGAAAACTCGCGCGAAACGCGAGGCGGCCCTCGTGGTCGGCGACTGTCCCGGTCACCGCTTCATCAAGGCCAGACTCACTAATGCCAAACGTCTGAAATGCCCGCGTGAGGAACACTTCACCGCCCCCACGCATCTGACGGAGCCACGGCAGCACCGTCTCTTCCATCATCGGTTTCATCTCGCGCGGAACGCCGGGCAGAACGATGAGATGTTTCTTCCCGTGAGGCGTGTCGAGATCAAGCCGATACCCAGGAGCGGTGCCGAGATGATTGGTGATAATCTCCGCCCCTTTGGGAAAGCGGGCTTGCTTCAGGTTGTTCTCTGGCATGACGCGATTGAGCGAGGCAAACAGCCGCCGGATGTTATTCGCCACCTCTTCGGAGAAAACCTGTTCGACCCCGGCCAGTTTCGCGACCAGCTCGGTGGTCAGATCATCCGCCGTGGGGCCAATCCCGCCGGTCGAGATAATCACGTCGGCCTTCTCCATCGCCTGTTGCCATGCCCAGGTGATGCGTTCGGGCACATCGCCCACGGTGAGGACCGCGGCGACATCAATGCCCGCTTCGACCAGTTTGTCGGCCAGATAGTTGGAGTTGCTATCGACCACTTTGCCCGTGGTGATTTCGTCACCGGTACTGAGAATCGCCGCACGTTCGATCATAGGAATAACCTCACAATAAGATTGGTGTAGAGACCCGCGCACACATCGTCGAGCACAACGCCCATGCCCCCCGGCACTTTTTGGTCAAAGAAGCTGGCCGGGGGCGGTTTGACAATATCAAAGAGGCGAAAGAGGAAAAAGGCGAGAATGAGCCGTGACCACGTCAGGTCCAGCAGCGCGGTGGCCACCAAGAATCCCATGAACTCATCAATGACGATTTTACCGCTATCGTGCTCGCCCAACTCGCGATCCGCCACGTCCGCGACCCAACAGGAGCCGGCGATAGCGAGTACGATGGCGATCACGTGCAAGGTCGCGGAAAACGAATAAAGCTGAGCGGAGAGCAAAATGAGCGGGAAGGCGACCACCGTGCCCACCGTGCCGGAGGCAAACGGGGCATAGCCGCTGTAGGCTCCGGTCGCGAGGAAGATGATGAGGGTGCGCATGGGGGGCCTTGGGGCTTGAGGCTTGAGGCTTGAGGCTTGTCCCATCCAAACAAGTCTCTAGTCTCAAGCCTCAAGTCTCACAATCCTTTCGCCAACTCATCACGAAAATTCGGATGCGCGATGGCAATCAGCGCTTCCGCGCGCGCGCGCAGGTCCTTGCCTTTCATCCGGGCCATTCCATACTCCGTCACGATGTAATCCGTACAGAAACGCGGCGTGGTCACGACCGACCCCGGCGATAAGCGCGAGACGATCTTGGAGTGTTTGCCGTCTTCGGTGGTCGAGGGCAACGCGATGATGGACACGCCGCCGTCGGACAAGGCCGCTGCTTCGACGTAATCAAGACTGCCACCAACGCCACTGATTTGCACCTCGCCAATCGTCTCGCCGTTACTTTGGCCGTGCAGGTCGATTTCCACGGCGGAGTTGATCGACGCGAACCGCGGCAGTTTGGCCAGTTCAAGGATGTTATGCGTGACATTCACCGTCGCCATCGTCACTTGCGGCGTGCGCGCGCAGAAAGCGTACAGCTCCTTATCACCCGCCAGTTCGCCGGTAATCATCCGCGGGGAATGCTTGGCGTGTTCGATGAAATGAATCAGTCCTTGCGAGAGCATACCCGAATAGAGATTGATCCCTTGCTTATCCGCCAGCCGATAGAGCGCCATATCAGGCACCGCCCCGACCCCTAGTTGCACCCAGGCCCGATCAGGGATCAGGTCCAGCACATAGTCCACGATTTTGGTGTCCCGCTCGCTCTGGTGTGGGGTGTGGTACTCGCCAATCGGCGCGGACGACTCGACCGCGAGATGAATGCTGTCGATGGGCACCCGGCTTTCTCCACCAGTCACCGGCATATTGGCGTTGACCTCGGCGATGACGAGCTTGGCGCTCTTGATGAAGTCTTGATACAGGCTCACGGAGATGCCCAGGCTCACCGTGCCATCGGCCAGCGGTGGCGAGACTTGTGTCACCACCACGTCAGGCTTGATCGGCCCATTTTTATTGATGATGCGCGTGATCTCGCTAAAGCGCATCGGCACGAACCCCGCGCGTTTCTCCTGAAAAATCTTGCGGATGCGCGGCGCGGCTTGCCACGTCATGTAGCGAAAATTCGTGCCCAGTCCTTTGCGCAGGAATGGATAGTCGCCAAATGCCAGGCCAGAAAAAATCGTCAAGTTATGAAACCGTTCGACCTCTTGCTGAAACGCCTCATACAACGTCGTCGGCTCCACACAGCCATGGGGAAAAATCACGATACTCCCATCAGGAATCGCACGAATTGCTTCAGTCGGTGTCACGAGTTTCATAATGATGTCCTACTTTCCTTATTCTCAACTACTGGCTACTGACTACTGGCTACTGACTACTTTCTCCGGGCACCACTGCATACTTGATTCCCTCCCCACGCTGCAAGAGGTCCAGCGCGAGCGGCAACTGCGCAAGCGTGTAGGTGCCACTAATGAATTTCTCCACGGGAATCTTGCCCGCGTCCAGTAAGTCGTAGGCATGTCGTACCGCTTTTGGCGTTAAATGGAAGGGGCTTAGCACTCGGATTTGATCGTAATGCAGGCGATAGGTGTCAAAAGACGCCGTCGTGCCCGCCGGACAGCCGCCAAACAAGACCACTTGCCCACCTGGCCGCGCGAGCAACAAGGACTCTTCCCACACCCGTGGTTGCGCCGTGCACTCCACCACAATGTCCGCTCCGCGTCCGCCCGTGAGGTCCAACACCGCTTGCCGCGCATCCTCGGCGGCATACGGAATAATGCCATACGCGCCAACGTCTTGCGCCGCGCGTGCGCGTTGCGGGTTGCGGGCCACCGCATAGACACGTTCCACGCCCAGCGCACGAAGCGCCACGATATGCAGCAGACCAAACCCGCCCGCGCCGATCACCACCGCGGTGTCATCTGGTCGTAGCGTCGTTTGTTGCAGCGCGAAAATCACGCAGGACAGCGGCTCAAGAAACGCCGCTTCAATAAACGACAGCGTCGGAGGCTTGGGCAACAGATTCGTGCGCGTGACGCGCGCGGGCACCGTGAGATATTCGGCATATCCGCCCAAGACATACGTCTCCATGAGCGTGGTGCAGAGATTTTCCTGTTGCCGCTGGCAATAGTAGCACGCGCCACAAGGCCCGGTCGGGACGAGCATCACCTCATCCCCTTCATGCACCGTGACCACCCGCGCACCGCGCGCCACCACGGTTCCGGCATACTCATGGCCAAAGCGCGTCGGCGGCGGCCATTTGGGATGGCCACGGCGAAACGCCTTGAGGTCCGTGCCACAGGTCAGGGTCGCGCCAATTTTCAGGACAATCTCATCCGCTTGTGGCCGTGGCATGGGAATCTCACGGAGCGCGAGTTCCCCTGGCCCCAGGAGAAAAACCGCCTGCATAGTGTCGCGGTTCACCATAACAATGGTCGCACGTGAAAATGGTAATGGTCAGGAATCTGCCGCATTTGATGATCGAACATCCATTTAGGGAATTTCCCGGCATATTTCTGTTCCGCGACCAGCGACAACGCTTTCTCCATATAGGCAACTTCTTCCGGGGTCACGTTCACGCGGTGTTCGCCGAGCACGGCGATCGGGACATCGCACGAATCACAATCGAGAATAGTGAAACGAAACGGATGATGAAACTCCGCATACCACTGGGTATAACGAGCCATGACACAGAGGTCACAGGGACGGTCAGCCACGCAACTCCCTCCTTACGCACCGAGCGGAACCGCGATTGCGCTCGACAGCAGCGGTCAGCATAATCGCCGGGCGGCATCTTACGGAGGAGTCGGAAACATGGCAAGTCGCGAAGGTAGACACAAGCGAAGAACGATTGGTTGGCTCATCGTGCTCGCGGGTTTCATCGGGTATTTCTTTTGGGCATTACAGTCGGAAGAGGTCTTTCGCGTCGTTGAAAGGAAACTCGAACAAACGCCCGGTGGTCTGGTCGTAAGCGGGGCCGTGCTGAATACCGCCGCGGCGGCGAATGGCGTGAATGTGGACGTGACATTCTTTGACGATCGCGGTCGCCAACTCACGCAAGAGACCGTCACACTGGACCACCTGGCCGCTGGCGCGACGGTCTCCTTCCGCACGAAACCCAAGCCGCTCACGACCGTGAAAAACTACACGATTCATGTGAATACCGGTCCGAATATGTATGGAAATTAGTGCGACCCTCTTGACGGCGAGAGCCTGGGAGATTACGGCACGGACCATGTGCCTCTCGTGGCCGTGCCCACGCAATTGGGAACAATAAAGAGCGCGCCATGTTACAACCAAGCGAACTCATCCAGCAGTACATTACTCTCTATCAAGGCAGTGCGGATCCGCACGTGCGTAAGGAACCCTTCATTCGTGACAAGGGGACGCCCGTGTGGGTTGTTGTTGGTTATTCCCTTGGTGGTCACTCACTGGCGCAAACCGCGGCAGCTTTTGCTTTGAGCGAAGACGAAGTCCAAGCCGCGCTGTGCTACTACCAGCAACATACGGCGGAAATCATGCGGCGGATCGAGAGCACCGAAGCAGTCGTTGAGTAGTATTTGGAGCGACTCTCCTTTGCGAAGCGAGCTTGAAATGAGGAAATCATAATGACTCTCAAAGGCGTCCAATTTGTCTCAGACCAGGACGGCAAGAAAACCGCGGTCCTTATTGATCTCAGACGGTGCGGGCCAGTCTGGGAGGATTTCTACGATGTCTTGATGGCCGAGGCGCGAAAAGACGAACTCCGAATCCCTTGGGGTGATGTCAAGAAACATCTGCGAGCGCGGCGAGCATCACGTGAATGAGTATCGTATTGTCCTTGCCAGTTCCGCCGAACGTGATCTGCGCACGCTCCCCGGAAAGGTCGAGGAAAGAATCGTAGCAATAATCGACGCATTGTCTCAGGAACCTCGCCCTCGCGGTGTCAAAAAATTGAAAGGGTCATCCAATTTGTGGCGTATACGAGTCGGCGACTATCGGATCATTTACCGGATTGATGACCGTGAACATCTCGTCGATATTTCACACATCAGAAACCGGAAGGACGCCTACGAGTAGAAGCTGATCTCGTACTAAACCATGCGCAAACCTCTTGTGACCGCCACCGAAGCTATCGTCGACATCGCCGATGGCGCGAGCATCGCCCTGGGCGGCTTTGGCGTGCTCCAAGGCTGGCCACATAATGTGCTGTGCGCGCTGCGTGATCGTGGCGTGAAGAATCTCACGCTTATTTGTAACTCTCCTGGCTTCGGCCCGTACTCCCCGCAAATCCTGGCGGAAACCCGCCAGATCAAGAAACTCATCGCGTCCTTCGGTGGCTACGCGTATCGGACCACACCACTGTCCGAGCAAATTGGTCGTGGCGAAGTTGAATTCGAGATGGTGCCTCAAGGCACGCTGGTCGAACGTCTGCGTGCTGGCGGGGCTGGGATTCCCGCGTTCTTTACGCCCACTGGGGTCGGCACCCTCGTCGCCGAGGGCAAGGAAACGCGCGTCTTCAACGGGCGCGAGTATCTTCTTGAAACGGCTCTGCGCGCGGACTTCGCGGTGATTCGCGCGCACCGAGCCGACACCCACGGCAATCTCGTCTATCGCCGCACGGGCCGTAACTTTCATCCGCCGTTCGCGACCGCCGCCGATGTCACTATCGCTGAAGTCGATGAGATCGTTGAACCAGGCACCTTAGACCCGGAGGCCATCGCGACGCCAGGCATCTTTGTCCAGCGACTCGTGCATCGTCACACGCCGCTGAGCAAAGAGACGGTGCTCAACATCATGCGCACCAGTGGCCGCAACGTGAAAGTCAGCGAAACCGCGAGCGAAAGCGGACATGGGCTGTCGCCAGAGTTGATGGCGTTACGCGCCGCGCGGTTGCTGCAACCTGGGCAGTACGTGAATCTCGGCATCGGCTTACCCACGTTGGTCTCCGATTTTCTTCCCGATGGCGTGACGCTCCATGCGGAAAATGGCGTGCTGGGCTATGGTCGCCTCGCGCCAGCCGGTGAAGAGGACATTGATCTCTACAACGCCAGCTCTCAACTCGTGACGCTCCAGTCGGGGGCCAGCTTCTTTCATAGCGCCGACGCGTTTGTGATGGCGCGTGGCCGCCATATCGATACCGTTGTCCTGGGCGGGTTTCAGGTCGCTGAGAATGGCGACTTAGCGAACTGGAAAACACCGACGATGGGCGCGGGTGCCGTTGGGGGCGCGATGGACCTTGCCGTCGGCGCGCGGACGCTGATTGTCGTGATGTTCCACACCACGAAGAACGGCGAATCAAAACTGCTTCGGGAGTGCACCTATCCGTTGACAGCCCCACGATGCGTCTCGTGGGTGGTGACGAATCTCGCGCTGATTGAGATTAACGCGCAGGGGTTTCTGCTGAAGGAGTTAGCGCCCGGTGTCTCTCTTGATGAAGTGCGAACCGCGACCGCTGCTCCGTTGCGGCTCGCTCCCGATCTCCGCGAGATGGAGTTTTGATGTGGCAGAGGGGTGCGCAAATGGGGGCAGGAAGGACAACGAGATGAGGCTATGCAGTGCATTTCGGATACAATAGCGCACGCGCTTGCGGAGATTGGACCGAAGGAGCGGGGGTACGAATACATTCAGGCTTGCCGCGCGGCGGCTTGCCGCGCGGCTGGGCTGACGCACCCAATTTTGTTTCCTATCGGCGCCCCAAAGCAAGCATTGACGGATATTCCTCGGACCATACGTGAGTTAGCCGCCGCGTAACTTCACCTGACCATGACCGAATGATACGGCTGGACGGACGGGAGGGTTGTCATTGCGGGCGATCAGGTTTATGGCAACGAGGGGCGGAGGAGGAGTCATGCGATCGGTTATTGCGTTCCTGTGTGTGATGGTTTTCTTTCCTGGTGAAGTTTTCGCGAAATCCTTGTATGTGAGCGGACACCGTGAAGTCGGCGTGCGCACGAGTCCCGACTCGGACGGGACGGTCATGGTCACGTTGAAAACCGGAGATGAGGTCACCTTGGTCAGTGGGACAGGGGACTATTATCTCGTCACCCTGCCCAGTGGTTCTCGCGGGTACGTGCAAAAAAGCGGCATGACGGACCAAGAGCCTGCCGAGGTCCGGCTGCAAAAGCTCGAGCAAAAAACTCAGCAGCAAATTAAGGAACTGCAAGCGAAAACCGAAGAACAAGAGCGCCAACTGGCGGCATTGCGTCAGGACCGTGGGCAACTCGACACCGCGCGGAAGCAAGCCGAAACGAAAGCCAGTGAGCAAGCAAAACGGGCCGCGGAACTCGAGGTCCAACAGGAAGGCATTGTGCGCGATTTCTACATTCGTTGGTTCCTCGCCGGAGCGGGCGTGTTAGGTGCTGGCTTGCTTCTGGGATGGGCTTGGCGCGGCGTCGCCCAACGCAATCGCCGCGCCGGGATCAGTTTTGGGCGGTGACAAGTTTCGGGGTCCAAGTTTCAGGTTTCGGGTTCCAAGCCTCAAGCCTCAAGCCTCAAGCCTCAAGCCTCAAGTCTCAAGTCTCAAGCCTCAAGTCACCAACCCATCGCATACGAAGGCATCCGTTTACTTTGCTCCCCACGCGGGTCGGCACCGCCATGCAACACGCCGTGTTCCAGATCGACACCAATGCCGAGCACGTCGCCTTCGCTCCAATCTTCCTTGACCTCCAATTTGTGACCACGAGCCGTGAGTTCTTGGCGCACTTCCGTGGAGAGGCGATTCTCGACGCGTAGCAATCCAGGCACGGCATTGTGGGGATAAAAACTCGACGGAAAGTGCGCGATCGAGAAACGTGTCGCTTCGATGGCATCTTGGATCGGCATGCCAAACTCCACCACGTTGAGGAAAAACTGTAACGTCCATTGGTCCTGCTGGTCTCCTCCGGGCGTGCCGAAGACCATGCACGGAGCACCATTGCGTAAGACAAGTGTTGGCGTGAGTGTTGTGCGCGGGCGCTTGCCAGGTACCAAGGCATTGGGGTGGCGCGGATCGAGATAGAAGGTTTGCACGCGCGTGCCGAGAGGAAAGCCGACGCCATCGACAACCGGAGATGAAGGAATCCACGCGCCACTGGGAGTAAACGACGCCATGTTGCGTTCTTTATCGACGACCGTGACGTACACGGTTCCCGCCCCCCAATTTTGCGCGGCGAAGATGGCTTCTCCTTCGAGGAGCGTCGCGCCAGTGCGGGGATTGCCGGGGCGCTGGTCAAGTGAGGCTCGACGCGGGTCAATGAGAGAGCGCCGACGCGTGGCATAGTCTTTCGCGAGCAGCCCAGCCATCGGGACATCAACAAAATCTGGATCGCCGTAGTATTGCTCGCGATCAGCAAAAGCGAGTTTCGCCGCCTCAACGAGTGTGTGGATGTAATCGGCGCTGTTGTGGCCCATACCTTTAAGATCGTACCCTTCGAGTAACGTGAGTTGCTGCAAAAAGACTGGCCCTTGGCTCCAGGGGCCACATTTGTAGACCTGATACCCGCGATACTCACAGGAGACGGGCGCTTCGATCTTGCAATGAAAGTTCGCGAAGTCTTCGAGCGTTAAAAAGCCTCCTCGTGTTTTCGCGTGCTCGACGAGGATATGGGCGATCTCTCCCGTGTAAAACTCATCACGCGCGGCGGCGAGCCCATGCGCGCGCCCTTGGCTTTGACCTTTCTTTTCGGCGTCAATCAGGCGACGAAACGTGCGTGCCAAGTCTGGATTTTTCAGCAGTTCACCCACATCAGGGAGGCGTCCACCTGGCAGATAGACCTTTGCTGATGACGGCCACGCTTTGCGAAAATGGTCCGCATTGCCCGCGACGGAAAAGTCCGAGAGCATATACACCGGTGCGGGACCACGCAGCGCGGGATGGAGTGGGAATCCCCCTTCGGCTAATTCCAAGGCGGGCTGCACCACCTCGGCAAAACTGAAAGTGCCAAAGCGCTGCAAAATCGTCAGGAAGGAATCGGGGGCCGCACAGGGCCCAGCCGCGAGCACATCGGAGAAGGGAATGAGGTTGATGCCGCGCTGGTGAAACGCCTCAATGGTCGCGGCTTTCGGGGCCACGGTATCGCCATTGATGGAAAAGACATTTTTCTCTCGTGCGAGATAAGCAAGCGCGGAAATCTCGCCACCGAACGTGTGCATGTGGGGATTCAGCACCCCCTCGGCGAGCGCGGCGGCTATTGCGGCATCAAACGCATTGCCGCCGGCATGGAGCATCCGCATTCCTGCTTCGGCGGATAGATAATGCTCGGTCGCGATCATACCCCTGCTGCCCATCAGTGTCGGACGATACGCCATACAATAATCTCCTTCGTGGGAGTGAATAACAGTAGCCAGTAGCCAGTAGCCAGCATGTCATCCTCTTCGTCCTCCCTACTGACTACTGACTACTGGCTACTGACTACTGACTACTCTTCCCACTGAGTTCTCTCACCCGCTCCTCTACCACGTCCGGGGGACAGAGGGAAAGGAACCACCGCGCGGCGAGAATAATCACTCCCAAGTCATCCAACGAGCCGAACAAGGGATTGAGTAAGAAGGGGATAAAATCGATGGGCGACAAGACATACAGTGCGGCGGCAACCAGGATCGCCTTGGCTCGGAAGGGGACGCGGTCATCCGTGAACAGTCGCCAGTACAGCTTCACGAAGTTCGGCAGATGCGACGCCAAGCGCAGCAGTTGCCAGGTGGAAAGGCCGGTGGGGGGGATGGCCATGCTCTGCCTCCTCAGGTCCGCGAGATCGCTGTGGGGAAGAGCCCCACTGAGATTATGATGAGACGCGAACCTCAACTTCCCCACTCTAGGGGATTCCGTCTTCACGAGACAAGCCTCCATATCTCCCTCCTGTCTGCCAAGCGTAGGTCGCCATGTCACATCGTCCCCGCCCCTTGTGGAGAGAGGCGGGTTTGTGGCATCACTGCGGGAATAAACTTCAGCGTTTATAGATTGTCGCTAAGTGAGGAGGCAGTAGTATGTTGAACAATGATGCACGCACCTGCCGTGCTCCCCCGAGTGAGGGACACTAACAGTGGGGCGACGAACACTTGAAACAGCACGTAACTGCTAGACACTTCGCAAAAAAGGAGAACCACGATGAAATTATTTCGATGGGGATTGGCGGCATTCGCCGTTGTAAGCCTCGTAACATCCATCACTCCCGCATCCGCCGAACTCTCACCTGGAACCAAATTAGGCAAAGCCAACTGCCAGGAGGCCAAAGACCTCCTGCCTGAGCATGTCATGGACAAATTCTGTGCTGGACAATACGAAGCAGAAATTATCGACGTCAAAGACGCTGATTTTCAGTACAGCCCCAAATTTAAGGCTGGGTCTGAATCCAACGCCGGGAAGTACTATGTGACCGACCAAGGGTACATGTACGAAACCGCCACCAAGAGCTGGCCCCATTTCTGGTACGGCTTCCCCTTCCCAGGACAGATTGATGACAAAGATCCCCAAGCGGCTAACAAAATCATGTATAATCATCAGGTTGCGCGATTCCAGGTTGACGACGTCTACTGGTTTCTCGCGATCAAATGGGCGCGGCCCAGTGGATTTGACCGCTCCGTTGAGTTCGGTGCGTATGCCCGCTGGAACATTGGCCGTCATTCCGGCGCACCGACCGACAATCCGGATGATTGTTACCTGAAAGACTTGCTTTTTGGTGTGGCTCCGTATGACGTCGTCGGGGTGTCAAACATGACGTGGTGGCATACCGACCCCGACAAGTGGCAGTCCGTGTGGGCCTTCGTTCCCACCATTCGTCGCGTCCGTCGTCTGACCGCGTCGAACTCTTCGGAAGGGATGTTCGGTTCGACCATGGCTCGTGACGACGCGTACGGCTGGGGCGGAAAAATTCAGTACATGAACTGGAAGCTGATTGGTGCGAAAGATATCTTGGTGCCAATCGCTCCCACGGGAATCGAAAAGGCTATGATTGCTGGCGACCCGGCTCCGAAGAAACTCACGGCGGACCCCGGCATCATTAAGGTGAAAGGGCAGGTCCCGGCCGGACAGGTTCCCCGCATTACCTGGTCTCCAGAAGAAAAAATCATTCCTGGTTATGAAAAAGAAGGGTGGACTGGTGCCGCTTTTGCCCCAACCAATTTGAAATTGGCGAAACGGAAATGCTGGATCGTCGAAGCGATTCCGAAAGATCCCTACTACGCGTACGGTCGGCGTGTGATCTATATTGATCAAGCCGCGTACTGGGCGTATTGGGCGACCCTCTATGATCGTGCTGGCGAATACTGGAAGACGATCCTCTGGCAAGACAAAATGGCCTACACCCCAGGCCGTGACATGACGACTCGGCATCCCTTCTTCGGTTCGGCTGAGGACGTGCGTCAGAATATGGCGACCTTCTTCGATGTCCAGTCGAAAGGGTACTTCACCGAGTATCAGCTCGGGCTCCCGGATACGACCTTTAGCACATCGAATCTATCTTCGATGGGTAAGTAACGCCTAAAAAAGGGGAAACGGGAAAGAGGGAAAAAGGGGAAACGGAAGATTCCAAGCCGCCCCCTTTCCCCGATTCTCCTATTCCCCCCTTTCCCCGTTTCCCCCCCTTTCCCATTTTCCCCTTTCTCTCCAGGTTGCATCATGGTACGGATGCTCGTGCCGCACTGCCCTTTGTCGTACTGAAGTATGCGCATTCTGGTCATCGAAGACGAAAAGAAAGTCGCCAGCTTTATCCAGCGTGGCCTGGAAGCCGAGCATTACCAGGTCGATGTCGCTCACGACGGCGAGGCTGGGTTCCTCCAATTATTCGACAACGACTATGACGCGCTGATTCTTGACGTGATGCTGCCCAAACGTGATGGGTTGTCGATTTTACGCGACCTGCGTACGCGGAAGCTCGCGGTCCCGGTCCTCATGCTCACCGCACGTGATACCATCGCTGATAAAGTCGCCGGCCTCGACCAGGGCGCGGACGATTATCTCACCAAACCCTTCGCGTTCGAGGAATTGCTGGCGCGCTTGCGTGCACTCCTGCGACGAGGCGTGTCCTCTCCCGCGCCAGAACTCACCCTTGCTGACGTGCGGCTTGATTTGGTCACCCATCAAGTCACCCGCGCGGGCAAACGTATCGACCTCACCGTAAAAGAGTTCGCGTTACTTGAATTTTTCCTCCGTCAGCCGGGCCGAGTCTTGAGTCGAGCGCTCATTGCCCAGCATGTCTGGGGCGTCGATTTTGACACCTTCACCAATGTGATTGATGTGTACGTGAACTATTTACGCAAGAAAATCGATACCGATTTCGAGCCGAAACTGCTCCACACCGTGCGCGGGGTCGGGTACGTGATGAAGACCCCAGAGTTGTAGCCATGCGATTGTGGCCTCGGACGCTCAGAGCACGGTTAACGTTGTGGTACACCGCCTTCTTCTCTGGGATGCTCGCGGTCTTAGGGATTAGCGCGTTGATCCTGTTGGATCGCGGCTTGCGCGACAACATCGATGCTTCCCTTCAGTCCGTCGCGCAAGCCATCGCCGAATCCTCACGGCGGCAGGCTTCGGTCGGAACGCCCTTTGATGATCTGCTTGATTCGATGCTGCCACCTGGCCTCACCGAACGATTCTTCAGTTTACTTGATCCGTTCGGTCGCCCCGATCCGCGCGTCGCCTCGCGCAGCCGTCTCCACCTGCCACTCAGCGTGGAAGCCCTGCGCAACGCTGAGCAGGGGCAAGAAACCTATCAGACTCTGCGGATGGCGGGGATGTCTGATTTTTCCATTCGGATGTTGACGTTGCCGGTCATCGAACGCGGTCGCATCATTCATCTCGTCCAAGTGGCCATGCCACTCGAAAGTACCGAGGCGGCACGGTCTCGGTTCTTATTGATCTTGTTGACTCTGGCCCCTCTCGCGTTGGGTGGCGTAGCCGCGGGCGGGTGGTTTCTCGCTGGTCGCACCTTGGCTCCGGTGGATCGTATGGTGGAGACCGCGCGCAAGATCGAGGCCGAGGATTTGTCCCAACGAATCGAGACAGGGGAAAGTAACGACGAGTTAGGCAGACTGGCGCGGGTCCTGAATGACATGCTGATGCGTCTGGAAAGTTCCTTCGCGGCGGTGCGGCACTTCAGCGCCGACGCGGCGCATGAACTGCGAACGCCCCTGACCATTCTCAAGGGCGAGATCGAAGTCGCCCTGCGCGCTCCTCGTCCTGACGAGGAGTATCGGCGCGTGCTAGGGAGCTGTCTCGAAGAAGTGGATCGGTTGAGCACGCTCGTTCAGGACCTGCTGTTCCTGGCCCGCTCTGACAGCGGCAACCTGGAGGCTGGCAAAACACCGGTCAATGTGGAAGATGTCGTGGTGGATGTCGCGCCCTCGCTTCAGGCGTTAGCCGAAGCAACGGGTGTGACCTTTACTGTGACGACAACCACGCCAGCGTGGGTTGCGGGCAATGCGTCCATGTTGTTTCGTCTGCTGTTCAATCTCGGAGAAAATGCCATCAAATACACGCAGGCTGGGGGAGCTGTCGAAGTCGCTCTGCGACGGAATGGCCAGGAAGCCACACTTGAAGTGAGGGACACCGGGCCAGGGATTCCATCGGAGGAGCAAGCCCGCATCTTTGATCGGTTCTATCGGAGTGATCCTGCCCGCAGCCGCGGCGGGACTGGCCTGGGTCTTGCCTTGGCGCGTTCAATCGTTCTTCTTCATCACGGACACCTGACGGTCGAAAGCACGGAGGGCCGGGGCAGTTGTTTTCGGGTGGTGTTGCCGGTGGTGACTCCACCGGCAATGTAGCGGTTCAAGATACGCTCTCTCCCTCTCCGAGTGCCGACTCGTTCACGAGGCTCCCGATTTGCTTCTGTAACTTCTGATACACCTCCGAGGCCATCCGCGCGCCGATCACTTTGCGGAAGCCTTCCTCATTCATAAAGCGCGCGAAGATTTCTTCATTCTGCTCCATGCGCTCGACAAAGAGGGTATCAAGCAGATGGGTGAAAACAAGAACGAATTTGTCTACTGGATTAACCCGCGCCGCTTGTTGCAGACTGGCATCTGCTAACGCCGCCTCCATGATCTGATCGAAGAAGAGCTGGTCCGCCTCGGTGAAGTCCGTGCCGAATCGTTCATTGACCACATCAATCAATCGCGAAAACCGCACGACTTCTTCTCGCACTAACCCACTCCCAACCTCAGTTGGGCCATCCAGCGGTCTCGCGTTTCCTTCCTTCAGACTGATGGACCCCTCGCTCATCTTCTGTAAACGATAGTATTCCAGTCGCACTTCATCATCAAAATTGTAGCGCGGGCCGCTGTTCCGTTTTGGCAACTTCGCGGACAGGTGGCGAAGAAAGGTGTACAGCCGTTCGAGGTCGGAATCCTGATAGGGAATGATCTGACTGAGGAACGCATACAGGTTGCGAAATGCTTGCAGCTTGCCACGCCAGAGTTCGGCTTCCTCTTCGTCGCTCTCCTGCAAAGCGCGGAAGCGGTCCACGGCAGGGTCGAGTGCGGCATTCATCGCCTGATGGTCAGCAGGACTCTGACGCTCTCTGGGCTTAAAGAAGATCAAGCAGAAACGCTGGACCTCCTCCGCAAGATACACCCCCGTGCCGTCGAGGTCGGCTTTGATCTGATACATACGAGCCGGGTCAACTTCCTCGCCCATCTCCGCCCCTTCGTAGAACTGCTTGAACGCCTCTTGAATTTCCTGTCGGTCGTTCACGAAATCGAGGACGAAGGTATCCTCTTTCAGTGGGTGCATCCGATTCAAGCGCGACAGCGTCTGCACGGCCTGAATCCCAGCAAGCCGTTTGTCCACATACATGGTGTGTAAAAACGGCTGATCGAATCCAGTTTGGTATTTCTCGGCGACGAGCAACACACGATATTCTGGAGCCGCGAATTTTTCCGGTAACTCCTTTTCCTTGACGCCGTTGTTCATCCCCTCTTCGGTGTAGGTTTTGTCGGGAATCTTGTCGTCGAGGACCGTTCCTGAAAACGCGATCAGCGTCTTGATCGGATAACCCTTCTCTTTGATGTAGTCGTCAAAACTTTCCTTGTAGCGCACCGCTTCGAGCCGAGAGCCGGTCACAACCATCGCCTTGGCTTTGCCGCCCATCTTGTGGCGCGTGACGGCATTGAAGTGCTCGACCATGATTTCAGTCTTTTGGGCGATGTTATGGGGATGAAGGCGGAGAAACCGTGCCAATGCCTTGGCCGCTTTCTTTCGTTCCACGTTGGGATCATCTTCACACGCTTTGAGGAGTCTGAAGTAGGTGGCATAGGACGTGTAGTGCTGCAACACGTCCATGATGAAGCCTTCTTCAATCGCCTGCCGCATGGTGTAGCGATGAAAAGGCTGACCGTTGCGACCGAACACCGCCAGCGTCTTATGTTTGGGCGTCGCGGTAAAAGCAAAGAAACTCAAGTTCGCTTGGCGTCCGCGTTGGGCCATACTGCGAAACAGCGGCGACATGTCTTCCAGACCTTCCTCCGCTGCGCGTTGCCGCGCTTCCTTCCGCAGGTCTTCACCGCCGAGCACCCCTTTCAACTCAGTTGATGCTTCACCCGATTGCGAGCTGTGCGCCTCGTCAATAATGACCGCGTAACGGTGAGTAGGAAGAACCTCGCTTCCCGGCTCGCCACGCGCTTCCGCGAGTTTCAACAACTGCCGCGACACGAACGGGAACTTTTGCTGTGTGGTAATAATGATCGGCACGCCACTTTCGAGCGCTTCCGCGAGTTGCTTGGAATTCTCGTCAATCTTCTGTACCACGCCTTGGCGGTGCTCGAATTGATAGATGGTGTCCTGCAATTGCTGGTCGAGCACGAGCCGGTCAGTCACGACAATCACGCTGTCGAAGACCCGCTGGTCCTGTGCATTGTGCAGCGAGGCTAAGCGATGCGCGAGCCAGCCAATCGTGTTGCTTTTGCCGCTCCCGGCGGAATGCTCAACAAGGTAGTTATGTCCCGGTCCTTCCTTGCGAGCCGCTGCCTCCAGTTGCCGTACCGCCTGAAGCTGGTGATAGCGAGGAAAGATCATGGCTTCCGTCTTCACCTTGCGGCCTTCTTCCGTGCGTCGCTCTTCGCCTTGCAGATGAAGAAAACGTGCAAGAAGGTCGAGCAAACTGTCCCGCTGCAATACTTCTTCCCACTGGTAGGCCGTGCGATAGGTGCGCCCCCGCGGGTCGGGTGGATTGCCTGCGCCGTCATCATGCCCTTTGTTGAACGGCAGAAAGTGCGTCGCCCCGCCTGCCAGCCGTGTGGTCATGAACACCGCCTCGGTATCGACCGAAAAATGCACTAACGTCCGCCGCTTGAACTCAAAGATCGGCTCGCGCGGGTCACGGTCCTGGCAGTATTGTTCCCGCGCATTCCTTTCTGTTTGACCAGTGAGCGGGTTCTTCAACTCGAGCGTCGTAACCGGCACTCCATTCAGGCTGATGGTGACATCAAGTGATTTTTCGTTGCGTTCGCTGAAGTGCAACTGCCGGGTGAGGCCAACGCGATTAGCGGCATAGCGTGCCTCCAGTTCAGGATTCAGCCCATGCGCCGCCTTGAAGAAGGCAATATGTAGCGTCCGTCCATAACACTTGAAGCCGTGCCGCAAGGTCGCCGACGAGCCGTAAGTGTCCATCCATTTGCACAAGTCGGTCAGCACCTGTTCGCCGGTTTTCACTCCGTGCAGTGCCTCAAGCTTTGCCCACTCTTTGGGCTGCGTCTCGCGGATGAACCCAAGTACAACTTCAGGGAAAATCGCCCGCGCTCGGTCGAAACTTCCGCTGTTCACCGTCACGTAGCCATTAGCCAGCAGATGAAATTCGATGACCGTCTCGAAACTCTTTTCGTGTATTTCAGGCATAAAAATCAAATAGCCGTCAAATAAGATTCACATACTCTTTGTCTTAGAAGCGCCACTTTTCCCGCCGCCTCGATGAAAGCCGCACGACGTTCCTTTCAAACGGTCGCGTCTCGATAGGCCTTGAGTACCGCATTCATGCGCGTCTGCCAGCCTGCGCCCAGGGAGCGATACCAGGCCAGCACATCCGCATCAATACGCAAGGCAATCTGTTCTTTGCGTTCCTGCTCAGCTTTCGCGGGGCGACCACGCTTCGCGCGCAACTCTGCCACGCCACGGTGGGCAATCGCCCCCTCCCAAAACGACCGCACAGCGGCTTTGTCGTGGGTGTCATACGGCACATCAGCCTGGGGGGTATTCTCGGAAATACGCTTTTTGCTCATGGGGTTCCGCCTCTCTACAGGAAATCATTCGGGGACCATCCTCAATGATTCATCGTAGTGCCCTCTTGCTTTGCCGAATCGCCTCGACACGAATGATATGCCTCTGTAGTGCCTGTTTAAGTACGAAGCAAAACGGCTCAAGAGGACTGCGGTTCTGTTCTGCTGCCGTGAGACCATTAAGCCGTGCCCGTGCTCTATGCAGATCGAGGGATGCCTGTCCCCGTCCGCGTATTCCCAGCGTTGCCTCAATTGCTGCCTTGCGCAATTGTTGAATCAATTTGTGATTGAGACCCAGTCGAGCAATTGTCTCTGTCGCGGCGGTGTCCGGTAGATCGTTTGCTTTGATCTCGCCATTCAGCGTAAAGGAGAACCTTTCTTCACAGCCTGGCCGAAGTGGCGATACAAATAGCGCTACCTCTGTCGTGTGAGGCCACGACCCCTTCTTGTGCGCGCCGTACGGCAATCCTGGAGCGTTGGGTGCCGGTACACACGCGAGCATGTTGGAGTAGGAGACGTCTTCGCCGTTTACGCAGTGGGCCTGCGGCTTTGGGTGTTCGATATGGCAACTCGTCTCGTCTATCCGACGACCGGTATAGGCACAGAGTCCGCCTTGCTCGGTCACGAGCGCTTGCCTAATCTCTCTTCGCAGGTCGGCCTCAATCAGATCGTACCCGAAGTTTGGGTCGTTTTGCTGTGCCGCTCGCCACTGGGTTAGGCTCTGCGGCTCATTCCTTTTCTGAATATGTCGCATTGCCAAGTGCCTCAAGATTGTTGATAGTTGCTTCCAACCCAACGACCACAGCATCGTCGCCATGTAGAAGCGTCCGTAGTTTGTTGAGCCGCGTCCGTGCAGTTTCCAGGTCGCCAGTTTCAAGAGCATCCTCGACGGAGGAGATCGCCTCAGTGGCGGGCAAGGCTCTGGCGGCAGTTCCCATGATGTGCTCCAGCACATAGTTCGCATCTAGCCCATAAGCCTGTCCACAACGTTCCAGGACGAGGCGGTTTCCTTCTTGACGGAGAAGCAGCAGCTTATCCGGTTGGACTTCGCCGATAATCTGCGGCGAATGTGTCGTTGTAACAAACTGACATTTCGGAAAAGCGGCCGTTAGTCGCGAAACAATTTCTCGCTGCCAACGAGGATGCATATGCAAGTCAAGCTCGTCGATGAGTACGATAGCCTGTGCGTCTTGGGCTGGATGATCGAGATTAGGGTTAGCCTGAGCCAATCGGCGGGTGAGGTCGATCAGCACGGCGAGAAGCCCGCGCTCACCATCTGAGAGCTGGCTCAGATCGAGAGTCACCCCACACTTGTCCACGACGAGCCTGGGCTTGTCCCCGGTTTCTACTCGAAGGTTACGGAACTCACCTAGGAAGGCAGGAAGTGCCTGCTCGACGGCTCGGTTAGCGCGTGCGGGCTTCCCGTCTGTCTCTTCGAGCACGGCTTCCTTGCGCCAGAGCAGGGCGGCCTCACCAAGACGCAGTTCACGATCGTCGAGTGCTTCAGCATAGGCAGCGCCGATTCCTCCAGCTGCCCGTGCTTTGCTCCTACCTCCCCGGTCCAGGACAAGCGAGCGATGAGCGGAGTAGTAGATGACCAGCGGCATACTGCCAACGTTGTGATTGTTTTGCGTTACTGACGCGTCCAGGCTAACTTCGTACTTGTCAGGTGTATCGACAGCGTGCTCGCGTGGTCGTCCATCTTCGTCAGTGCTTGGCACGAACTCGGCCGTATTCTTCTGGACGATACACGTCGCTTTCTTGCCCCCAGTATCAAGGCCAACTTCTACTTCCGCACGGAGGTAAGGCCACCCTCGCGCAATGTCTTCCGACTGGAACAAGAGATTCTTTGCGGACTTTTTTACGAACTTGACGAGTATATGGGAAAGCAGTACCCGGAGCGCCCAGAGCACACTTGTTTTACCCACGCCGTTTTCGCCGACAATAAGAGTGAATCTAGGATCGAACTCAATGGAGGTACGGCTCGTGAATCCGCGGTATTGCTCGACGGTGAGGCTTTTTAAGATCATACAGCACCTTCCAGTGTAAGTTTTCCCGTCACCGCCGCCGCAATCAGAGCAGCACGGCGCTCTTTCAGCAATCCTATTGTTCGCTCTGTCGCTGCGTGCAAGGCATCCAGCTTGGCGGTTTCTTTCTCAATGTGGGCGACGATGGCGCGTTGCTCGGAAAGTGAAGGAACTGGGAGGAAGACCTCAAAAAATCCCTCAGGGTAAAGGCGCAGACGAGATGACCACACCCCTTTCGAATAGCGAGTTACTTCTTTGGCAAAGTTCGGGGTGCGGACCAACGCATCCACATAATCTCCTAACAGTTCATGGCTTAGGACGTATACATGGTAGGCGGGGCTAACGATTCCATCAATTGGCGAAACTCCCATCGCACCCATCCATGCCCACAATGTGTTGATGACCAAATCCCCTTGATAACATAGCTTATAGCCTTCAGTCGTTTCGGCCTCAAACATGTTCACATCTTTCTCTGAGCGTGGGGTAACGCCAGTGATGTGAGAAACCGTTAGCATCTCCTCCTCGCCAGTCTCCGAACGGTCGTCACGTTCTTTGAAAAGCCATCGCGCGCGTTCGATTCGCCAATGCTCCGGAATCTCACCGAGCCAAGGGATGCCGGAGTCGCGGAGAGAAACAGTAGGAACGAGGCCGCGGGTGACGGCACGGGTGATGAGCGCACGCCGTTTCTCCGCCAATAGCCCCAGCACGCGCTCTTTCGCCGCCACCAGCCCATCCAGTCGCGCTGTCTCTCGGTCTAGGTAGTTGGCGATGGCACGTTGGTGTGATGCTTCAGGCAACCATGTCCACATCTCACCGAACTTCTCGACCGTGAAGTGCGAGATCGTCGACCTGTTGCAGAGGACATCAAACCAGCCCTGTGCCGCAGCGTGATGAAGTACGTATGCCAGGAACCGTTGCTCTGCATTCGCGCGACCCCGCACAAGGTGTAGGGCATTCTGGATGATCGTCTGTACAGGAGGTTGTTCCGAGACGAGTGCCGCTCGGCCGACCTCGCCACCCTCGCACACAAGAAGATCGCCAGCCTTCACCTCCAATCCTGAAATCTCGGCCAGCGACGCCCACATGGTCGGGAGATCGGATAACCTTACGCCGTTCCACTGAACATGCTGAGCCTTTAGGTAGGGAACTTCGACGTCATCAGCCGATGCCGGAGTGTTCTGCAGCATCTTTCCGAGATTGATAGAGAAGGGACGTTTGAGTTGCTGCTGGCTCCAACCTGCTGCCGCGCACGGCTGCCAGGGAGCCCGATGCGCTCTCGGGGTGCCTGTCACTCTGCAACCTCCCGCAACAGCCGCATGATCTCCTCCTCGGCTTGCTTCAACTCCGCGTCGATCTCTTCCAGCGGACGCGGCGGTGTGTACTCGTAGAAGTGGCGATTGAAGTTAATTTCATAGCCGATTTTATCTTTGCCGCGATCCGTCCACGCGTCGGGCACGTGGGGTTGCACTTCGCGCTCGAAGTAGGTGTCGATGTCGTCCTTGAGCGGAATGTTCTCGAAATCGCGCAGGTCAGAGTCGGGTTCGTAGCTCTTCGCCTCAAGCCTGACAGGTGCAGCGGTCGGGTCTTTATCGGCAAACACAGAACGAAATAATTTGTGCTCTGGAGCTTTCCAGCGGGATTTCCGGCTCTTCAACAGAGTTTCGATTTTCTCAGCAACGGTATTCCAATCAAGTAACGGGTCGCGACCAAGAGCCTTGTCGATGGCTTGTACATCGTCGAGCAAGTGCGGGCAGGCGTCGAGGAAGCGAGCCTTGTCTTCGACGGTCATCTGATAGCGCAAGCGCAGCGGGCGCTCGACAGTCACGCGGGTGTGGCCGAAGTCGGCGTTGTCGAAGATCTTCGACGTGTCACCGTCACTGAACCGACCGTAGAGCTGCACAATCTCGGCGATCTGGTCGCGCCCGTCCTCCTTCTCGCCGATCTTGCGGCGCTTGTCGCCAAGGCTACGGCGCATGGGGACATAGAAGGCGCGGGCGTCGAGGAGCTGGATTTTGCCCTTGCGGCGCATCTCTTTACGGTTGGTCACAATCCAGATGTAGGTGCCAATGCCGGTGTTGTAAAACATCTGCTCCGGCAGGGCGATGATCGCCTCCAGCCAGTCGTTCTCAATGATCCACTTGCGGATGTCACTCTCGCCCGATCCCGCGCCACCAGTGAAGAGCGGCGAACCGCTGAAGACAATGGCCAAGCGTGAGCCGTGCTTATGTTGGTCGGGGAGCACGGACTCGAACTTGCTGACCATGTGCAGCAGGAAGAGCAACGACCCGTCGTTCACTCGTGGCAATCCCGCGCCGAAGCGACCGGCGAAACCACGCTTATCGTGTTCCTGCTGAATTTCTTTTTGCTGTTTCTTCCAGTCCACACCGAAAGGCGGGTTGGCGAGCAAGTAGTCAAAGGTCTCATCCGGGAACCGATCCTCAGTAAAACTGTCACCGAAGCGCACGTTATCGCCGCTGCCGTTGTGATCCACCTGCTTCATCAGCATGTCGGACGCAGCCGTCGCAAAGGCGCGCTTGTTGTAGTCTTGCCCGTAGACGAAGAGCCTGGCCGCCGAGTGATGTTCGCGCAGATAGTTCTGCGCCTCGGCCAGCATACCACCAGTGCCGCAGGCGGGATCGAGCAGTGTACGCACAGTGCCAGGCGTGGCAAGGAGATTATCATCGTTGATGAACAGCAAGTTCACCATCAAGCGGATCACCTCGCGCGGTGTGAAGTGGTCACCAGCGGTCTCATTCGCTAGTTCATTGAAACGGCGGATGAGGTTCTCGAAGATCAGCCCCATCTCCTCGTTTGGTACTGAGTCGGGATGCAGGTTCACGTCGCAGAACTTGGAGACGACGAGATAGAGAATGTTCGCTTCCCGCATTTTCTCGATTTCGCTCTCGAACTCGAAAAAATCGAAGATGGTGCGGACGTTGGCCGAGAACCCCTTAGTGTAGCTGACGAGATGTTTCTCAATGTTGTCCGGGTCACCTTTCAGTTTCTCAAACGTCAGCGGCGAGTGATTGTGGAAACGCTGGCCCGCGGCTTTATTGAGGAGCTTGTCGATGGCGTCGGCGTTTAACCTCCCACCCTTCCGTCTTTCATGCTCCGCGAGTACCTTCGCTTTCGTCGGCGCGAGCACGCAATCGAAGCGGCGGAGCACCGTCATCGGCAACATCACGCGCTCGTATTGCGGTGGACGGTACGGCCCGCGCAAGAGGTCCGCGATCTGCCATATAAAGTTCGTCAGTTCGTGATGGTTCGCCATGATGGCGGTAAACTACCGGAGGCGGGGAAAAATTGCCAATTCGAGCCTCCCGCGCAAGGAACGTTTTCCAGGACAACAGCCGCACTCCCAATTCCCCCCGAATTCCCCCGCGCTATACTGACACCGCCGGAAGGAGGAACGACGTGGCACTATCGGACGAGATTGAACAACAGACGCAGGTGATTGGTCGAGAGATTTTCGCGCGGTTGCATACCGAAGCGCCCTCGGTGTTTCACTTCTCTTGGTGGGATGAAAAGATTCTCGAATGGTGCATGCGTGACGAAGCGCTCAAAGTGCAGATGTTTCGCTTTATCGATGTCCTGCCCATGCTCAAGACGGGGGAGCAGGTCGCGCGGCATTTGCAAGAGTATTTTCTCGATCACCAGGAGCTGTTTCCCATCGCGGTCCAATGGGGATTGAATGTCGCCTCGCTCGGTACCGCTCCGGCTCGTGCCGTCGCGCTCGCTGTGCGACGCAATGCCACCCGCATGGCACAACGGTTCATCGCTGGCGCGACACCCGGAGAAGCGCTGACCGCGATTCGCAAGCTCCGTCGTCAATCCCTCGCTTTTACTCTTGATCTGCTCGGCGAGGCAACTCTCAGTGAGGAAGAAGCCACGGCCTACGAGCATCGGTATCTCGAGCTCTTGTCCTCATTAAGCACCACGGCGGAGAGTTGGGAGCCGGTCGAGTTGATTGATACCGACCACACCGGACCGATCCCACGCGTCCAGGTGTCCGTGAAGTTGACGGCCCTTTATTCCCAATATGATGCCATTGATCCCGACCACTGCGCCGCCCGCGTGAAAGCACGGCTCCGCTCCATTTTGCGTAAGGCTAAGGAAGTCGGGGCCTCTGTCACCGTGGATATGGAACAGTATCGCTATAAGGACCTGACCCTGCGGATTTTCCGGGAGATTCTTGATGAGGAGGAGTTTCGCGCCTGGTCGCACGGCGGCATCGTGCTGCAAGCCTATCTGCGGGATACCGAGCAAGACCTGCACGACCTGCTGGCATGGGTCAAGACGCGCGGCACTCCTGTCGGGGTGCGGCTCGTACGCGGAGCCTACTGGGACTATGAAACGGTCGCCGCGCAACAACGCCATTGGCCGATTCCGGTCTTTACGCGCAAGTGGGAAACGGATCGCAATTTCGAGCGTCTGGTGACACGCATTCTCGAACACGCCGCCCTGTTACGTCCGGCGATCGCCACGCATAACATTCGGTCGCTCGCCTATGCGTTAGCCACGGCGCGACAAGTGGGACTTCCAGAACGCGCCGTGGAGTTCCAAATGCTCTATGGCATGGGCGATGCCATCAAGGCGACCTTGGTGCAGTTGGGACAGCGCGTGCGGGTCTATGCGCCGTGTGGAGAATTACTGCCGGGCATGGGTTACCTGGTGCGACGGCTGTTGGAGAATACCTCGAACGATTCCTTTCTGCGCCAAGGCTTTGTCGAGCATACCGCCATTGCGGAGTTATTGCGCAGTCCCGATGAACATCGCGATGAACATCGCCTTGAAGAAGGCGCTTCGGCGGAGCGCTTCGGGGGCGCCTCTCACGGCCTGTTCCACAACGAACCGGAATTGGATTTCGCTCAGGCGGACGCGCGCGCGCGTTTTCGCGAGGCGCTTGTGCATGTGCGCACCCAGCTTGGCCGCACGTACCCCGTGGTCATCGACAACCAAGAACTCACGACCGCGGCGGAGATTCTTTCCCGCAATCCTTCCCGGCCAGACGAGATCGTTGGCCGCGTTGCGCGGGCAGGGATTCCTGAAGCGGAACGCAGCGTCACCGTCGCCCTGGGCGCACTGCCCACATGGCGCGCGCTGCCAGCTTCGGAACGAGCCGGATTTCTTTTCCGGGCCGCGGACGAGATGCGCGTGCGCCGCCTCGAGTTGGCGGCTTGGGCAGTGGTGGAAGCCGCGAAGCCGTGGCGGGAAGCCGATGCCGATGTGTGTGAAGCCATCGACTATCTCTCGTATTATGCCCACGAAATGCTGCGGCTGGCCCCGCCGCGCCATAAGGATGACCTCCCCGGTGAGGTGAATACGTATGAGTATCAATCGCGCGGGGTCGCCGTGGTCATCGCGCCGTGGAACTTTCCGCTGGCGATTCTGACCGGAATGACCGCTGCCGCCTTGGTGGCCGGTAACACGGTCATTATGAAACCCGCCGAGCAGACATCGGTGGTCGCCGCCAAACTGATGGAGATTTTTCGTCAGGTCGCGCTGCCGAGTGGAGTGCTGAGTTATCTCCCTGGAGTTGGGGAAGAGGTCGGCGCACACCTGGTGACGCATCCACAGGTCAATGTGATTGCCTTCACCGGGTCACAAGCAGTGGGGCTTCAGCTCAATGCGGTGGCGGCTCAGACCCGCGAAGGCCAACGGGGGATCAAGAAAGTGATCGCGGAGTTGGGGGGCAAGAACGCGATGATCATCGATGACGATGCCGATCTTGATGAAGCCGTACTGGGCACCGTGGCCTCGGCTTTTGGCTATGCCGGGCAAAAGTGTTCCGCGTGCTCGCGGGTGATTATCCTTGCTCCCGTCTACGACCAATTTCTCCAGCGGTTGGTGGACGCGACGCGCAGCCTCCGCGTTGGTCCGGCTGAGGACCCAGGAACCTTCGTCCCGCCACTGATTGACGACGACGCCTGCCAGAAAGTGCGGCGCTACGTCGCTATCGGAAAACAGGAAGGACGCGTTGTCCTGGAAATGGAAACGCCTCAGGTGGGCACTTTCGTTGGACCAGTCATTGTGGCTGATGTCGCGCCTCACTCGACGCTCGCGCAAGAGGAAATCTTTGGTCCGGTGCTGACCGTGCTGAAAGCTAAGGACTTTGACGATGCCTTGGCCATTGCCTTGGATACGCCGTATGCCTTGACCGGCGGGCTCTACTCGCGCAGTCCCGCGCATATTGAGCAAGCCCGACAGACGTTTCGCGTCGGCAATCTGTATATCAATCGCAGAATTACTGGGGCGATCGTGGGGCGTCAACCTTTTGGGGGCTTGGGACTTTCCGGCATTGGGTCCAAGGCTGGAGGGCCAGATTATCTGTTGCAGTTCCTGGAACCGCGCGTGATCACGGAGAATACGTTACGGCGCGGATTCGCCCCACTCCGTCGCGGATGAGTTGGGCGCACGTCACTGGCGGAGCAACACCCCCTTAATGACCGGTGGCTACCCCTCTCCACCTTCATCACGGGTAAAGACTCCCTCCTCGCCCTCGACGACCAGCTTCATCTCGAAGTTTCTCGCGGTTGGGCTCTCCACCATGAGGGGAGATAGAAGAGTGATCACGCTATGGGCAGCGACCTTGATGGAGAAGGAAGAATAGCAATGATCCAATCACCAACAACCGGAGGAACCGGACGGTGCCTGTGCGGGGCGGTCCAGTATCGTTACGATGGCGAACCGACCACCATCGGACTCTGCCAATGTGAACGCTGTCAACGGCAGTCGGGATCGGCCTTTCTCATTGGTGTCATTTTTCCCAAGGAGGCCGTGACAATTGTGGGTCCGCTGGCCACGTATGAGGCAAAGGTTGATGGTGAGCAGCGGCTCTGGCGTCACTTTTGTCCGACCTGCGGCTCAGCGATCTCCATCACCCTTGAACGGTATCCAGAGATTCGCTCCATGATGGGTGGGACCTTGGATGTGATGCATTGTTTGATAGCCGCCATGTCAACCACCGATACCTGGCCGCTGTCGAAGAAAAACGAGGAATACATAACCATCTGCTCCGGATAGGAGAGTCTCCGGTAAAAGAGCGGTTTCTCCCCGATAATAAGGACCATGGTGATGGAATGCAGATCCGCATCCAAGAGCAGCAGATTTTCGTTACCCCGGTTGTGCCTGATGACCTCTGC
>JANMSE010000222.1:0-25266 GCA_031389045.1 Deltaproteobacteria bacterium
TAAGCCGAAGGGTTATCGCACGCCCGGTAGGCCGGGGGTCTACCCCCGGCTACCTTCCAAACACCCCTCCGGGGTGTGTCAATCAGCCCCGGAGGGGCTGTGGATGGTAGCCAGGGGTAAGACCCCTGGCGCACGGGGGCGTGGGGACGGTTTCGACCACGACAAGGCGGATCTTAACTTAATGCCCTCTCCCAGCCGGGAGAGGGAACTTGGCCCCAACCACCCGCACCCCACGACCTTCCGCCGGTAGCCTGTTTTTCCCCGTCTGCTACAGTGCCCGCTCTTATGCGGACGGCACGCGAAACTCGCGCATTTCTCTTACTGCTCCTCGTCACGTTCGTGTGGGCGGGCTTGATGCCCACTGGCAAGATCGCCTTGCAAAGTGTCCCGCCCCTCACTATCGGTGCGATTCGCCTCACGATCGGCAGTTGCCTGCTGCGCTGGTACATGGGGCGGAACCCCGCTCATCACGTGCCGTGGTCCCCACGGTTGATTGGCATCTTCGCGCTCCTGGGTTTCGCTGGCTATGTCGTCGGTCTCGCCTGTAGTTATTATGGGTTGCGGCTCACCACGGTCACCAATGCCGCGCTCTTGAACGCCGCGTCCCCAGTCTCCTTGGCGTTGCTCTCGTTCATCTTCTTGAAAGAGCGCCTCTCGACCGCGGCGCTCATCGGCATCGTCCTCTCGGTCATTGGTGTCGGCATTATTATCACTCGTGGTTCTCTAGAGGTCCTCGCCAATAGCCAATACAACTTGGGCGATTTGATTCTCTTAGGCACCCAGGTGAGTTGGGGCGCCTACACGATTTACGGACGCCACCTCATGCTCAGCATCTCCCCGCTGGCGGCCACCACGTACACCTACATAGCGGGTGCGTGCTGGCTCATACTCGCCAGCTTCGTGTTGGAGTGGGATCAATGGACTCTCGCGGAGATTTCGCTCGCGTCAGGGATCGCGATCGCGTATCAGACGATCTTCGGCACCTTTGCCCATTTTTGGTTTTATGATGCGGTGTCCACCTTGGGACCAAGCCGGGCGGGCATTTTTCTCAATCTGGTGCCGGTGGTGGCGATTGGCATCGCCTACTTCTTCCTGAACGAGACGATCACCATCCCACATCTCATCGGCGGCGCGGTCGTGATTAGTGGGATTCTGGTGGCGACGCGACGATAAGGAGCCCGGGCCATCACCCCACTGGCTCAGGGTGAAGCGCGCCCTCTTTCCGTTCCTGCTCCACAAACAACGGCTGCGCGGACACGCCAAGCGCCATAATGGCCGCCGCCAACGTGATCAATCCCGCGGCGGTATAAAACGGCAGCGCCCAATTGCCCGTGGTATCAACTTGGTAGCCTGCGAGCATAGCCGCGACCATTCCCGACAGACTCCCAAAAGTGCTCATACATCCCCAAATGGCCCCCAAATGGCGCGGGCTCATCTCGGTCGGCAAACTCATGTACCCGGCCAGCGCCGAGTCGTTAAAGAACCGCGCGCCCATCAACAGGCCAATACACAGCCACTGCGACTCCACACTGACGCCAGCAATCATAAAAGGGGCACCGAGCAACATACTCACCAAAGGAAAGGTTTTACGGGCGGTGTTCGCCTGGAAACCTCGGCGAATGAGAAAGTCCGAGCACCACCCACCCCACACAGTCCCCACCAGCGCGGCTCCCGTGATAATCCCGCCAACCGCGCCCATCTCTCCGACCGAGAAACCACGTCCCTTGACCAAATACGTCGGCAGCCAAGAGGCCATGAGCCACATGTTATAGACCCACAGCGCGTAGGAAATCGTCAGTGCCCACACCGCCGGGGATCTGAGCACTGGCGCCCAGCCGTGATGTTCAGAAACCGGGCGCACCCGCTCGGCCTGAATATAAGCCAACTCTTCCGGGGTCACGGCGGGATGCTCTTCCGGCGTACTCCGTCCAACCCAGAGCCAGAGGAACGCCCACACAATCCCAATCCCACCACAGAGATAAAACACCCACCGCCAGCCAAACGAAACCGTGACAAAAGTCACTAACGGATAGCCGATCATAATCCCGCCATTGAGCGCGGCTGGGATAACCGTTTGTGCCCGTGCCAGTTCGTGTCGTGGCACCCAAGCGGCATTGGCGATGCTCATCGCCGGGACGATTGGCGCTTCAAAGGCTCCGACCAAGAAACGCAGGAACAGCATCAACGGGAACCCGAGCGCTCCCAAGGGCGTCAGCACCGTGGCGATGGACCACCCCAGGCACAGCCACGGGATCATCTTGCCGCCGAAGCGATCCGCCACATACCCGCCGGGCAATTGCAGAGCCATGTAGCCCCACAGGAACGCGGAGAAGATGATGCCGAACTGACTCTCGCGCCAGCCGAGTTCACCCATCATCACCGGCGCGGCGATTGAGATATTCGCTCGATCAATATGGTTAATCAGCGCCAGCAGAAAAATGAGGCCAACAATACGATAACGAACCGGACCACGCATAGGTTCCCCCCCTCGCAGAGTCTCAGGCAAGTCTTAGGCCAGTCTCAGGCAAGTCTCAAGCCAGTCTCTGGCCGGTCCCGGACTTGCAGCGACTGGCCCGAGACTGGTCCAAGACTTGTCCCGGACTTCTTCAAGACTGGCCTTGGACTTGTCCGCGACTTGTCCTAGACTTGCCTGAGACTTTTTCAGAGGAGGGTATATCTATGTCGATTAAAGTCGTTGAGTTGCATCATCACGGGATTCGTATTGGCACGTCACCAGACGATGTCGAGAAAGCGAAGACCTTCTACACCGATGTACTGGGACTGCATACCGATTCGCACCGGCCCAACATTCCGAGTATTCCAGGCTTTTGGATGTATGTCGGAGACGGTGAACGCACAACGCAGATTCATCTGATGGGCGCGCAAGGCCGGTCGCCAATGGCACGCAGCGATAAGGAAGACCCGACGCTTCCCCATGTCGCTCTCGCCGTGGAGAATATCCAAGAAGCCAAGGAAGAGCTGGAAAAACGCGGTCTCTGGCACTGGCAAATCAAGGGGCTCGTGGGCCCCAACTCCGACCAAATCTTCGTGCATGACCCGTTCGGCAATGTCATCGAGCTACACCAAGCCGGGTCGTGCTCCTGCAACAAGATCGCCATTACAAATTAAGAATGGAGAGTAGGGAGTTGAAAGTTGAAAGTTGAGGAGAAAACGTTACCTTCACTTTTAATCTTCCACTCTCCACTCTCCAAAGGAGTCTTATGGCTGAACAGTACACGGGTCGTTTACTCTCGTCGGACTCACACATTGTTGAGCCGGCGGACTTATGGCTCACACGGATGGATAAGAAGTGGCGCGAGAAAGCGCCGCGGATCGCCGCGTTGGATGAAACTGGTGACTACATTGTCATCGACGGCCTCCGCCCGCGACCATTGGCATTTGAAGGGCCGATGGCGGACCTTAAGGCGCAAGGAATGGATATTCCCAAAGCCAAAGGCTATCGCTACTCCGACAATCGCCCTGGGACGTGGGACCCCACCGAACGGTTGAAAGACCAGGACCTCGACGGTGTGTCTGGCGAGGTCATTTATCCCGGTGTCGGTCTCACCCTCGTCCGTGCCCCCGATGCCGAATACCTCTACGCCTGCTGCCGTGCCTATAATGATTGGCTGGCCGAATACTGCCACCCCTATCCCGACCGCATCAAAGGGGTTGGCATGATTCCGTGCCGTGGCCCCATCGAATGGGCGGTGGCTGAAACCGCACGGTGCGCGAAGCTGGGCCTCGTCAGTGTCATGTTGCCAGCGTGGGTGGATGATCGACCGTATAACTTGCCGGATTGGGATCCGTTGTGGGCCGCGATGCAGGACATGGGGGTGGTCGCGAGTATCCACATTGGCGGACGTGATCCGTTTGGCCGTGCCCACGGTCCGGGCGCGGGTGGGATCATTATCGGTATCGTGAAGTTCGAGATGAATGACACGTTGCAGCACCTCATCTGGGGTGGCGCACCGATGCGATTTCCCAAACTCAAATGGGCGCTGGTGGAAAGTGGGATTGGCTGGATTGGTGCGGCGTTGGAGTTCATGGACCATTGGTGGCAGGATCACAAAGGGTGGATGGAGCCACGGCTCCCGGAACAGCCCAGCAATTATTTCCGTCGTCAGTTCTACGCGACCTTCGAGGATGATCGTGCCGGAGTGCTGACACGAGAAATCATGGGCGTTGAGAACGTCATGTGGGGTTCGGACTACCCACACACCGAAGGCGTCTGGCCCTTCTCACGCCAGAAAGTCGCTCACAATTTCGCGTCGATCCCCGAAGCCGATACCCGCAAAATCGTGCATGACAACTGCTTGAAGCTCTATGGATTCCCAGCCGCGTAGGAACAATGAATAACAAGGCGACTCAAGTTTTCGGAGTCTCTTCCGTATGCGAAGCCAACATATTCCCATGACCTGGCAAGAGTACGAGCTGCAGCCGATGAAGCTCGGATGGAAATATGAGTATTGGGACGGACACACCCATATTTCCCCAAGACACAACGTCGTGTCAGTGTCTGTCGCCGTGCATCCTCGTACTCTGCACTCTCCTTGTGATCTCAGACCTGTCATGCCGACCGATGAGTCGGAATTGATCGCGGCCTATATTGCCGCCTACCGCGACACCATCGACTTCTGCGATTGGGAAGCGGAGCGGATCGAAGCCGCGGCCCGGAAAGATATTGGGAATTTTTTCGCCGGCAAACGCGGGACTCCGCTGCCCGCGTCTTGCGTGGCGGTCGCTCCTCATCCTGAGACTGGGCACAAGATCATCACCGGGGCTACCCTGATCATTGACCGGGAAGAAGCATCCCCACTTCTTGATATGTTATTCGTCCTTCCACAATGGCACCGCAAAGGGATAGCGACGGCGATGGTTTCGACCGCGCTCAACACGCTTCACGACAGTGGCGGAGAAGCCTTAGCAAGTCGCTATGCGCTCGGCAATGAGGAAAGTCGCGCTTGGCATCGGCGGTTTGGCTTTATTGAGGAAACGGATTTGTTACTCGTGCGCTTGTATTATCGCCACGCGCAGCACGAATTGCAGCGCCGTCAACGGCTTGGGGACCTCACGGAAAAAGATCGAGAAGTGCTCTCCGCGGAATACGCACGTTGGAAGGCCCGTGTTGAGGAAGTCGAAGCTATCGCCGATCAGCAAGGCATGGAAGCCGTACTTCCGAATCCGCGGTGACAATAGCTTTTCCCTTGTGTCGCCCTCCGATTTCACCGCTCCCGGTATCGCCTGAAGAGTGAAATGCGGGTCTCCGCTCTCACTTTACTCCTCACGTTTCAGGGCTTCCTGCTCCCATTCCCACGGCAGCGCATACTTCTTTTTCGTATTGCATTCCTTGCAGGCGGGCACGAGATTGCCTTTGGTCGATTTTCCTCCACGCGCCAACGGCACGAGGTGGTCCATCGTCAATTCGGTCGGTGGAAACCGACCCTGACAATAGTGACAGATACCGGTCGCTCGTTTGCGTTTCCACCATTGCGACTGGCGCAGTTCTTTCGCACGGCTCTTTTCCCGCTGAATCTCAGCGGTACTCACGTCAGAGAGAAATCCGTCCATGTTCGTTGCTACCATGCTCAATCAGTATGACGGCCTTCAAGGAGCAGCCTTCTTCATTTCCCACTCATGACTTTTCACTCGTAACTCGTCACTCTTCCCACAGATCGACTGTAACGCCTGCCACTGTTTCTTAGTCAAGCCGTTCTCGATCCCGCGAGAGCGCGCTTTAATGGCCGCGACACGCGCGTCATCAGCGGGATGCGTGGAAAGGAATTGGATGACGCGAGAGACAGTCTTTTGTTTCGCGGCGACTGATTCGTTTTTCTCCTCCTCCGATTGACGAGCGAAAAACGCCATCAGGCCATCTCCTCGGATATTGGCCTTGTTCAGCATATCCACCCCAATCCGATCGGCCTCGGTTTCATCTTGCCGACTGTAAGAAAGCCCTAAGATGAGATCCCCAACCCCACCAGCGACGCCAGACCCACCCGAGAGCGCCCCGATCACCAACCGCAACCCCAAGGAGCGGATCATCCCCCGCATTGGATGGCGCTGGATTTGGTGCGCCATTTCGTGTGCCAGCACGCCAGCCACTTCTTCCGGGGACTGTGCCGCGCCAATCAATCCCTGAAAAATGATAATGTGTCCACCGGGAAGCGCGATCGCGTTGACGAGGGGAGTGTTGCTCACTTTGACCTTGATCGGAAAGGGCAACTCAGCCGTCGCGGTCAACTGCTCGGTCAAGGCGAGCAAAGCGGCTTGCCCTTCCACCCCGGCGCACTCCGTCGCATCCTCTCCTATCAGCTCTATCATCTGTTCGCCCCAGGACTGTTCCCACCGTGCGGGGACCAGGTGCGCCAAAGGCCCGGCCAACAACGGGACCCCTTTCAGCAATGCTACCGTCACCAGCACAAGCGCGCTCGCCCAGATCAACAGGCGAGCCGTGGCATTCTCTCCCCCCACCCGTTTCCGCCGAAAGCGCGGCATGGTTCGTCCCAGCACATCAAGAATGTCATGGTTCGCCAACGAGAGAGCAGCTTCACCGTAGGTCCGATGCGATAGCCGAAGAGGCTGTCGTCGAGACACCTCTCCGATCAACTGAAGGCCGTCAAAGGGCCATTCCGCCAACAAGGCATCGTCCCGATCAAAAATTCGCAGCCGCTTATCGAGGCAAACGACCTTCACCACGTGTCGCCGGGCGGTCTTGCCATCGGTGAAATGTCCATCGAACACCATGCGCGCACCTTAAAAATCATTCAGCCCAAAAACGCCAGCCAACCCTTCACCAACCGCCACCACCGGTCGTTCACTCTGCACGATCACTTCATAAGCGACCGGCCCGTCAATCACGAGATGCAGGCACAGCGCCCGGGCCTTGCGCAACAGCGTCAACGGATATGCGAGTCCGAGAGTGCACAGCAATAAGAGCCAATTCCCCAGGGTCAGACACATAAGCTGCGTGGCGGACACAGTCACCGCGAAACGCGCCCCTTGCAGTTGGGTGTGCGCGGCCATGTAGCGATACTCTTCGGCCCTATACCAGAACCAGATAAGCCCCAGCGTGGGAATCAAAAGCAGATAGGCCAGCAGGAAACGACTGAAAAGGTCTCGCCCTTGACCATCGTACACAAATTGTTCGCTCCCGAACCATGTATTGTTGAGCTGATAACTCGTGAGCTGGTTCCGTCGGAACGGAGTGTAAAACCCAAGGGTAAAAAGACTGAGGAGTTGAGAGAATAAGAGTTTCTTGGCGTACGTCCCAGCGCAACCGGAGAGACCGAAGCGAATGCTCCGCCAGCAGGTGTGGCTCAGGAGATACCGTCGCGCGCTGTAGGCGCCAATGCCAGCAAGCAGATACAGCGCCAGGGAAAACGCGACTCCCACCGTGCGTGCAAACCCGGGGGCGATGAGCGATAGCCCGTATTCCAATCCTTGGGACGTCACGATCAAGCACGCAAAGATGCCGAGGGCTCCCAAGAAACCGATGAACAACTCTTTCCCAAGACCGGTGTACTCGAACCCTTCATCATCGAAACTGATGTGACTCCAGAGATACTGCCGGATACGGGTCTTGCCCCAGAACCGATATCCCCCCAGGGTCAACATGCCCAGGAGGACATTCACAATAAAAAGTTGGAAAAGGTCACGGCCTACGACATAACAGCCTAAGCGTTTCGTTTCGTTCGTTCCCCAGAAGAGTAGAGGTTGCATGATTAGGTGTTCCTCAAATGTAGGCCACAAGGTCTCATGCAGCTCTTATCGGCAGGAGGCGCAGGTTTTTTACTCAGGATAACCTTATAACCAGCGATAGTGGGTGGCACCGTCTACCCGGCTGGTCTCTCTCCGCGAGAATGGCTTATAATCGTCCACATTATGGGGTTAATCTACACCAACCTGAGCTTATCAAATCCGCGAGATCCGCTTCTCAAAGCCATTGAAGTCGAGGCGCTGGTTGATACGGGCGCCACCACGCTGTGCATACCCGATCATGTGGCGGTACAACTGCAACTCCCAGCAATCGAACAACGCGAAGTGGTCACGGCGGACGGCAAGTCCCACCTTGTCTCGTATGTCGGACCAATTCAGGTGAAGTTTGAGCATCGCACGTGTTTCACTGGCGCACTCGTGCTGGGAGATTCGGTTCTCATGGGTGCGGTCCCGATGGAAGACATGGACCTCGTGGTTCATCCCAGAGAACAGAAAGTGACGGTCAATCCGAAGAGCCCGAATATTCCGTCCGCGATTGTGAAGTGAACAGCTACCTCATCCGATTGACAAGTCGAACACCGCCAAGCGTACCCGCGCTATGCCCTCCATGCCCACTATGCCTGACCCTCCTGCTCGACACGCAGGCGTACACGCTGGCGTGTCAGGCGTTCCGCATCAACCTTACTCTTCACCGTGCGGCGGTCGATTTGCAACCGCCGCGCGGTTTCCTCGTAACTGCCGGTCTGTGCGTATACCAAGGCGCAGTAGCGGCGCAAGAGTTCGTCCGCCGTCAACGCGCCGGTCGTCATGGCTTGCGATAAGTCTTCCTGGACCGTCACGGAACGGGTCTGTGTGGGTTGATATTCCTTGCGCACCAGGACATTGCGCAGGCATTGTTCCAGCTCACGGATATTCCCCGGCCACGGATACGCGCGCCCCAGATGCTGCACGATCCAGTGCTCAACTTCTTCGGCTAGTGCCTCGGCGTCCTCGCCAACCACGCGCCGCGCGATGAAAATCAGCAGTTCACGCAGCCCCTCCGGGCTCTCCTGAAGTTGCTCATGCAATGACGGGGTCGTGACGAGGTCGGAACAAAGCCGGTAGTAAAAATCCTCGCGAAACTGTCCGCTCTGAATCGCCTGCGCCAGGTCCCGATTGGTCGCGGCGATCAGCTTGCCATGAAACTGACGCTCAGCCGTATCGCCCAACGCTTGGAAGGTTCGGGTTTGCAGGACCCGCAACAGTTTGACCTGAATCGCGGCATCAAGATCGCCAATCTCATCAAGGAACACCGCGCCTAGTGGAGGACAGACCTCAAGCCAACCCCGCCGGTCGTGCAAGGCCCCGGTGAAGGCGCCGCGGCGATGGCCAAACAATTCGGACTCCACCAAGGTGGAAGGCAGCGCCGACAGATTGAGCGCGTAGAAAGAACTGGCGAAATCCTCACTAAAAGTTTGAGCCTTGGGGTCAAACGGGATGTAGCGCGAGAGGCCAATGGCACTGGCGACCAATTCCTTGCCAGTGCCGGAAGGGCCACGAATGAGCGTGGTAAAATCCCCCAAGCGATCGTAAAGCGTGCGCCGATAGCGGCGCATATCATGGGTAAAGATCGACTGCCACACCGAGGCTCGCAGTCGCGCCGCCGCCATCGAACTGCCGATAATCGACTCAATGATGTGATGAAACGCGCGGCGGACCTGAAAGAAGCAGGCGAAGAGATGCGGAGCATCGTACAGCACCGGCATCGTCACCTGAGGAATCTGAAAGAAGTGTTCCCAGTCGCGCACGAACTCCGCATAGAATCCCCAGCGAGGAGTCCCACGTTTCTGGATCAGCGCCTGCACGATGGCGTCGTAGAAGCGCGACTGATAGCGGTCGAAGAGGATCACGAGGACCGCATCCTCATAGAGCAGGAGGTCCTGTTCCGTGGCCACCGGACTCTTGGTGAGCCGCTCACGTATTTTCCGCGTCTCATGCTCCGCCCGCTCCGCGACTCTCGTATTGTTGATCCGCGCGGCGTGTGGAGCGTCCACCCGCATGCTCCACACGGGTTCACCCGCGACGAAATCCGCCCCCAAGACCGCCCGTTCCGCGTCGATCCGCTCTGGCGAGAACGGATTGCAGTAGGCCAACGTGGAGACCGCGCGCAGCAGCGTCCGCTCTTCTGGAGTTACGAGCGCCATGAGTGTTCCCCTTGCATAGGCAGCCAATGTACAGCCCGCCGCATGCAATGTCCAAGCGCGGCGACTTCACTGCACCGCTCCTTGCTCGGATGGACTCGTAAGTGATTGACGTGCCACACCATGCCGTTTGTCGCCGGTTGTCGCCGTTTGTCGCGCCAGTCGGTACGCGACTTGCGTTCAGTCGAGAACAGCTCTTTCACAAATCTAACAGGAAAGGAGAAATCGTATGAAGAGCAAGTCTCTCGTTGTGAGTATCGTTACTGGTGTCATATTCAATGGATCGGCGACATGGGCCAACGGCCTCCCCGCGTTGTCGCAGGGATCAAGTACCCTGTCTTCCGCGTCGGTGGAGGTCGTGGCGGGCAGTGCCGCGGCGCTTGTCGATGGTGGCGAACTGCTCGTCAGTGGCATCGTGACCTCGGGTGAGTTCGTGATCGTCACGCTCAAGGGCGCGGCGGAAGTAGGAACAGTGTCACTCCGCATCCCCGCGGCCATCGCGGGCACCGTGTCGCTTGCGGCTGGGACGACTGTGCAAGTGGTCACCGAAGTCGCCGGCCAGGCCCTCCACGCGTCCGGGAAGTTCATCGCGTTTATCCCGAACGAAACCGGAAAGTCCCTCCTTCATCATTCAGCGCGCGGTGAGCAGCAATAACGCAGCAGCAAACCGGGGGTTGAAACCCCCGGCTACCCTCATACGCCGCTCTGCGGCGTCTCTGGCCTCGCGGAGCGAGGCCATGAGGGTAGCCGGGGAGTTCAGTCCCCGGCGAGGGGTGGCAGTGGGGGGATTTCCTCCTGTGACAAAAACTTCCTTAACTTCATGCCATTGCCCGGCTGGGAGAGGGCTAGGGTGAGGAGGATTAAATGACCTTTTCCTTATTGTACTCGGCCATGCCGCGACACCCACATTTGCTTATTGCGCTCTGCCTTTTCCTCGCAACACTCATCAGCAACCCAGCCTTGGCGGGTCGGTCTTGTGAGGAACACCCGCCCACGCCAGTGGATGTGCAGAAAGGCTTGCACCTCGCGCTCAAGACCAAGCAGATGCTGATGCAATCCGACGCCACGCTCGCGCTGCTTGGCCGTGTCGGCTCCGATTTATCGGCCTACGGTCTGCGTTATTCACACGCCGGATTCGTCTGGCGCGATCACCCGAAAGGACAATGGCTCGTGGTCCATACCCTGAACCGCTGCGCCACGGCGACCTCGGCGGTGTTCGACGAGGGGCTTGGCAATTTTTTCCTTGATGATCCATTTGCCTACGAAGTGCTGGTGGTGATTCCGTCGCGCGACACCCAAGAAAAGCTCGCACGGCTGCTGGCCAGTACGTTGTCCGAGCAACTCCACCAGGCGGCGTACAACATGCTCGCGTATCCGTGGAGCACCCGCTATCAAAACTCCAACCAATGGCTACTCGAGATCCTCGCCGCAGCCTTCGCGCCAGCAAGCATGGTCAACAGCCGAGCGCAGGCACAACAATGGTTACGCTCCCAGGCATACCTCCCTTCGGAAGTGGAAATATCTGCCCTCCAACGGTTAGGCGCGCGCCTCTTCAGCGCCAACATCCAGTTTGATGACCACCCATTCGCGGACCGGATCGCTGGGCGGTATCAAGTAGTGACCGTTGAGTCCGTGGTGCGGTTTCTCACCCAATTGGACCCGCGCACAACGCAGCAGGTCCTACGGCTGGACTGAAGGAGATGACGCGAGATACATTGCAACCTGCGCGCAAAACTACAACCCGAGAAGGAAACACATCATGTCCATCACCGAACACACGATCAAAACGCAGAGACACACGACCAGTTACTTAGCGGCGGGCCCAGAAGACGGACCACTTGTCATCTTCGTGCACGGGTGGCCGGAGTTATCCATCAGTTGGCGACATCAACTCCCGACCCTCGCGGCCCTGGGGTTTCGTGCCATCGCTTCGGACATGCGCGGCTACGGGCGTTCTTCCGTCTATCCGCACAGCGATTATGCCCAGGAACAGATCGTTCGAGACATGGTGGAGGTCATCGACGCCTTGGGAAGAGAGAAAGCCGTTTGGGTTGGACATGACTGGGGAAGCCCGGTGGTGTGGAACCTCGCGAGTCACCATCCCGACCGCTGTCACGCCGTCGCCAATTTATGCGTGCCCTACTACACCATCGAACGTGGCCTTGACCATACCCTGACCTTGGTGGATCGCGACCTGTATCCGGTGGATGAGTTTCCCGCCGGACAGTGGGATTACATGCGCTACTACGAGGAGAGTTTCGCCGAATCCATCGCCCCGATGGACGCCAATGTGTACGCCTGTATGAAACTGCTGTTTCGCAAGGGGGCACCCGAAGGTGAAGGACAGCGCGCGTTCACCGCGACCGCCCGCCGCAATCATGGCATGCTGGGAGGAAGCACCGTTCCTGACCTGCCACGAGACAACGACGTGGTGACGGAAGAAGACCTCAGCATCTATGTCGCCGCGTTGGAGCGTAATGGATTTCATGGACCATCCTCGTGGTACATGAATCACCGTGCCAACACCGAGTATGCGAACACCGCGCGCAATGGCGGCTACCTCGATATGCCGGTTCTGTTCCTCGCCGCGCGCTACGACTACGTCTGCGAATGCACCCACTCCCGCTTGGCGGAACCGATGCGCACCTACTGCCGTCATCTCACCGAAGAGACCATCCGTTCTGGCCACTGGATGGCCCAAGAGAAGCCGCTTGAAGTGAACGCGGCGTTGGTGAAGTGGCTGGCGACCGCGGTCCCTGGGGTGTGGCCACGAGCAAAGTGAGGCTGGTTGGCGCAGTCCGGGAAGGCCGGTGAAGGCAAAAAGCAAAAGGCAAAAGGCAAAAGGCAAAAGGCAAAAATAAAGAAACGCACTCAAGACGAAATGGAGCGGTGAGCGTGTACCGGTGTACGCTCATTGATTCCTTCGGCGTCAGGCGGCATGCGGTCGCACTTCTCGTTCGAGTCTGTCCGCCAACGCCTCCCGTGTGGTTTCCAAGTCGTACCGAGTCTGGAGGTTCAGCCAAAACTGCGCCTCCATGCCAAAGAAGCGGCCCAGGCGGAGCGCGGTATCCGCAGTCATGCTCCGCTTTCCGATCACGATTTCGTGAATCCGCTGTGGTGACATGCCGATCTCTTTGGCTAAGTGGTGCTGGCTGATTTTCATCGGTTTCAGAAACTCCTCCAGCAGCATTGCGCCAGGATGGGTAGGAGGGAAATCTCGCTTGCTCATAACTGACCCTGCCTACACTTCTCGAGTTGTCATGGCGTGCTCAAGCGTTTCTCGGATGAGCCGCGTATAGGGAATACCTCGTGCCTTGGCTCGTTTTTTCACGGCGTCCAGCAAAGATTTCGGTACGCGCAGATTGAGTTGTCCGTCTTTTCTCTCGAACTCAAACCGCATCAGCTTTGCGTCAGAGAGGTCGTATTTGGTGAGGTCGGCGGTTGCCACGAACCGCTCTGCTTCGGCGTCGGTCTTAAAGGTCGAGATTTTCTTCTTCATAGTGTTTGATCTCCTGCGGAGAGACAACTGTCAACAGCGAATGTATCCGTCGCCCGGGCGGAGGAAAGGGTTGAGTGAAACGAACAAGCCATTTGCCATAGGCCATAGGCCATCTGCCATACGCCATTGAGCGAGTCTGACGAGCGAGCCATCGGCATTCAATGTACATCCCCACGCATCAAACGTGCACCCCGTAGCCGCTCCACCTGAGACCGTGCCCCCATCGCGGTCAGCAAACTCCCCGATTTGCCAATTGAATCCCAACCGGGGTATGGTCGGCATGACCTTTGCGTTTAGCGACGACACCACCTAGTCGCTCACGCAAAGGAGACCACCGCATGAAAGGGATCACCATGGCCAACGTCGCATTCGACATCTCAGCAACAGAGACCGTGCACTCACCCACCGCCCCGCGCTCGCTCTCGTCACTCACCGGGTTACTCGTCTCATACTTTCTCGGTGCTTTTAACGACAACGTCTACAAAATGGTGGTCTCACTGCTCGCGGTCGATATGGCCGCGCAAACCGGAGGCGGCGGCAGGACGCTGTCCTTGATTGGTGCGATCTTTGTCCTGCCCTTCTTGCTCTTCTCCGGCTACGCGGGCTATGTCGCCGATGTCTTCAGTAAACGCTCCGTCCTCGTCGTCACCAAAGCCGCGGAAATCGCCATCATGGCGCTCGGCGGGCTCGCTCTCTTGTCCGGCTCGCTCCCTTTCATGCTGGCCGTGCTCTTCCTCCTCGCTCTGCAAGCCACGTTTTTTAGTCCCGCCAAATACAGCATCTTGCCGGAACTCATTGACAACAAAGACCTGTCACGCGCCAACGGACTGCTGGAGATGACCGGGTTCCTGGCGATTATTCTCGGCACGTCGCTCGGTGGCATCATGTTCGCCGTTTGGAAAGACCAACTGGGGTTGCTCGGCATGGTCCTAACCACACTGGCGGTGATTGGCACCGCCGCCAGTTTCGCGGTGCCCCCGGTGCCCGCCTCTGGTTCCACCAAACCCTTCGTCTTGAATCCGTGGTCCGAGATCACCACCGGTTTTCAACGCTTCTTCCGCGAACGCGCCCTGTGGCTCACGGTCGTCGGCATCGGCTATTTCTGGTTCTTGGGCGCGCTGTTGCAGTTGGACCTGCTGCTGCTCGGCAAGGAAGTGATGCACCTCGACGATCAACGCATCGGCCTGCTAGGCGCGTTTCTCGCGATTGGCATCGGTACCGGCAGCGTGCTCGCCGGGCGGTTGTCCGGGCAGAAGGTTGAGTTGGGGCTCGTCCCGCTTGGTGGCTTGGGCATGGGCCTGTTCGCGTTCTTCCTCTCCGCGTCCTCGTCCTCCTTCGCGCAAACCAGTTTCGCCCTCGCCCTGCTGGGGCTGGCCGGTGGCTTCTTCATCGTGCCCCTCAACGCCTCGCTGCAACAAAAAGCGGAACGCGAGGAAAAAGGGCGCTTACTCGCCACCGCTAACTTCATCAGCACTGCTGGTGTGTTGCTGGCCTCCGCCACCCTGTGGCTCTTGCGTGAGTATCTGCAACTCCCGGCTGACCGCATCATCCTGGTCGCCGGATTCTTCACCCTGCTCGCGACCGGCTGTGCCTTGTATCTCCTGCCCGACTTTCTCGTGCGCTTCTGTCTGTGGTTCCTGACCCACACCCTCTATCGCATTCGCATCGTCGGACAGGAAAACGTGCCGTTGCACGGCCCCGCGCTGCTGGTGTGTAACCACATCTCATTCGTCGATGGCCTTCTCGTTGGCAGTTGCGTGCAGCGGTTCATTCGCTTCCTCGTTTACAAAGGGATTTACGATCACAAAGCCCTCAACTGGTTCATGCGCTTCATGAAAACGATTCCGGTCGAGAGTGGCAAAGGCGTGCTTGAGTCCCTTGAACGGGCACGCGAACAACTGCGCCAAGGGCACGTCGTGTGTATCTTCGCCGAAGGATCAATCAGCCGCACCGGGAATATGCTCCCCTTCAAGCGTGGGTTTGAGAAGATCATCGGTGGGCTTGATAACGTGCCGGTGATTCCGGTGCACTTGGATCGCCTGTGGGGCAGCGTGTTCAGTTTCAAGGATGGAAAATTCTTCTGGAAGTGGCCGCAACGGTTTCCCTACCCCGTCACCGTCTCCTTCGGCACGCCACTCCCGGCCACCGTCAAAGCAGACGAAGTCCGGCAAACCATCGCCGAGTTGGGGAGCAGCGCCGTCGATCATCGGCGCACCAAGCGTGATCTCCTGCACCTACGCTTCATCAAGACCGCCAAACGGCAGTGGTTCCGCTTCTGCATGGGCGATTCCACTGGGCGGGAACTGACCTACGGCAGGACCTTGATCGGCAGTCTGTTGCTGGCGCGCTGGCTGCGCACCCACCGACCGCAAGACAGTATGCTAGGGCTGCTGTTGCCAGCTTCGGTGGGTGGTGCATTAGCCAATATCGCCACGCTCATGGCCGGAAAAGTGCCGGTGAATCTCAACTTCACGGCGGGCCGCGACGCAATGATCGCGGCTATTCAGCAGTGTAGCATCACCACCATCCTTACCTCGCGCACCTTTCTCCAGAAAGCGCATCTTGAGGAACTCGACGGCATGGTGTTCATCGAAGACATCCTGAAAGAGGTGACGACCCTCGCCCGCGTGTGGACCGCGGCCGTCGCCTTCCTCACCCCGACCCGGCTGCTGCAGTGGCGGTGCAACCGTGAACGGAAGACCCCGCACGATCTCGCCACCGTTGTCTTCTCCAGTGGCAGCACCGGCACGCCCAAAGGAGTGATGCTGTCCCACCACAATGTCCTCGCCAATGTGGAGTCGGTGCAACAGGTGTTCATCACCAGCAAGGAAGACTGCATGATGGGTGTGCTGCCGCTGTTTCACTCGTTTGGCTTTACCGGCACCGTGTGGCTGCCGATTATCGTCGGCTGGCGAGTCGTCTATCATCCCAATCCGCTCGACGCCAAAACCATTGGTGAGATGGTCCAGAAATACAAAGCCACGATTCTGATTAGCACGCCGACGTTCTACGCCTCCTATCTCCGACGCTGCACGCCAGAGGAGTTCGCCTCGTTACGCATCACCATCGCCGGAGCGGAGAAGCTCCGCCCAGCGCTCGCGCAGGAGTTCAAGGAGAAGTACGGGATTGATTTGCTCGAAGGGTATGGCTGCACGGAAATGGCACCCGCCATCTCGATCAACGCGCCAGATGTCGAGCACGGATCGTACAAGCAGATTGGCTACAAGCCAGGCACCGTGGGCCACCCGCTGCCCAATATCGTGGTCAAGGTGGTGGACCGGGACACCGGCGCGCCGCTGCCGTCCGGGCAGGAGGGGCTGCTGCTAGTCAAAGGGCCAAACCAGATGATGGGCTATCTCGGACAGCCGGACAAAACGGCGGAGGTCCTGCGAGATGGGTGGTACGTGACCGGCGACATTGTCACCATTGATGACGACGGGTTCATCCGCATTACCGACCGCATGTCGCGTTTCAGCAAGATCGCCGGGGAGATGGTCCCGCATCTGCGTATCGAGGAAGCGATCAATCAGATTCTTGGCGATGCCTACTGCATCGTGACCGCGGTCCCGGACGAGCAGAAAGGCGAGCGCCTCGTGGTGCTGTATGCGCATGCGGAATTCACGGCGGACCTGCTCTGGGAGCAACTGCATCAAATGGACCTGCCCAAATTGTGGATTCCCAAGCGGGAACATTTCTATACCGTCGAATCGCTGCCGCTGCTCGGCACGGGCAAAATCGATCTCTATACCGCGAGAGCGAGGGCAATGGCGTTTGTTGTTGAAGCAAGTGGAACGTGAAACCCGAAACCTGAAACCCGAAACCTGAAACCCGAAACCAAGAAAGGATAGGCCATGACCAACATTTTCAAGCGTCTCAACGACATCATCTCCGCGAACATCAACGACCTCATAGATCGGGTCGAGGACCCGGAACGGATGATTAAACAGATTATTCGTGAGATGGAGGAGAACATTGGCCGCGCCAAAGAAGGAGTGATCGACGCGATCGCCAGCGAGAAGCAGTTGTTCAAGGACCTCGACTTCCAGCGGCGGCAGTCGGCTGAATGGCTGAAGAAAGCGGAAGGCGCGCTCGAAGCTGGACAAGAGGACATGGCACGAGTGGCGCTGACCCGGAAGCGCGAGCACGACTCCATCATCAAGGCACTCGAACCGTCGTGGGAGTCGGCCAAAGCCACGAGTGAACGGCTGAAGACGCAGCTCCACGCGCTCGAAGCCAAACTCGAAGAGGCCAAGCGCAAACGTGGCTCCCTGGTGGCCCGGCAACGCGCGGTGCAAGCACGCGAGGCGATGGACGACACCCTGTCGCGGTTCCAGACCGGGCTTGATGCGCACGCCAACTTTGGCCGCATGGAAGATAAAGTCGCGGCAATGGAAGCCAGGGTTGAAGCCATGGACGAATTACACAGTGAGACCTCGCGCGTCGAGAAGGATTTCTTGGCGATGGAAACCGAGCGGGAAGTGGAGAATGAACTCGCCGCGCTCAAGAAGAAAGTCGGGAAAGAGTGAAGGCTGACGACCGGGGACCGACGACCGGCGACCGGCGACCGGAGCCTGACAACTGATCGACTACACACGGGCAGAGATCGCAGTTTTACCGAACGCCCGGAGCACCCCGGCGATCAATCGCCGGGCGACAAACACAACGCCCCATAAATGGGGCTCAGAAGCCGGATTTATCCGGCGCCTTCGCGTAGCGCGGGCATTGATGCCCGCGCGGACGGCGCGATTCGTGCCCATGTGCGGTACAACTGAACAACTGAAGGGGAGGCTCTATGGGCTGGCAGATCGTCGCGTTCGTGGTGTGCATATTCTCGGGGTATTGGTTCGTCGCCTTTCTGCTGGCCTGCTCTATGATCTACCGTTGGGTGCGATCGACCCCGGAGTTGCCCGCGGCAACACATGAGATCCCCCCCCACTTCCCCTCCGCACCTCGGAGGTCACAAGAGGTAACCGATCTTTTAGTCCTCCGGCTCGAACTCGCTCGTCAGCTCGCCACCGGGGCGATAACCCAGGAATCGTACCGCGAAACGGTTGCCCACATCGACACACTGACCACAAAAACCCTGGAAGAACTCGATATCGCCCCTGACAGTCGTCGCTGGAACTACGGCAAAGAAGCCGCCTGGAAATTGCTGATTACACACGGGCTGCTCCCACAGAGTCCCCCGCCGTGGCAAAGGACGCCCCCCGACGCTGGAGAGCAATTCCTCCAAGACCCGCTGCAACTTCCTTTACCGTTGCCACCTCGGTCCGCCTCACAACCTGACCAGAGCGCGGCACCACCGGCAGCTCTCATCACTGCCCCTACCCCACTCCCCGCGATCCCGGTTCCGCCGTTACCGGCAGAGACCGCTGTACTCTTGGAGACCCCCACGGCTGTCCCGCCTCCCGCTTCTCCCCCGCTCACACCATCACCAACAGCGACTCACCCACAGCCTCGCGCAAGCTCAGAGTGGAAACCCCCGGCACCAACCGCTATGGAGCGGGCCTTACAAGCGGTGTCAGGATGGCCCGCGGTCCTGGTCCCCTTTCTTGTCCAAAACAGCCTGTGGTTTATCGGCATGTTTTGTATTGTCGCCGCCGCGACCTTGTTGGTGTCGTATACCACCGGCTTTTGGAAAGCCGTCAGTGTGTCGGCCTCGCTCTCGGCAGGCACGCTCTTCCTCCTCTGGCAAGGCTACCGTCTCCGTCAGCACCACCCGGAGATGGAGGCGGCCAGCCGCGTCTTCTTGATTCTGGGGGTACTGCTCATTCCCTTGGATATCGCCACCGCCGTGCGTCTGATCGCCACCGGACAGTCACTCCCCTGGATTGTACTCGGCAGCGTGGTCACCGGCGTATCCCTGGGCGGACTCTTCTATGCCACCATGCTCGTGTCCGGGGTGATGGACCGAGCCCTGCAAGGGCAGCATCCGCGCCTGTTCTTGGCCTTAGTCGCCACGCAACTGGCGGTGCCACTCCTTCAGGCTTTTCCCTCATGGCCATTGCTCGCCGTGACGCACTGCGTGGTGCTCGGACTGTTAGCGTATGGGCTGGTGCGGTTCGTCCACGGGTGGTTGCATACGCTCTTCGTCGAGCAACAGAAAGGGGCATATTATGCGGCGGGCACCCTGGTCTACGCGGCGGTGGTGTCGTTCTTTCATCTCACCTGGGGGTACAACACCGCGTCACGGTCACTGCCCGCCGGGTATTACGGTCCCTTCCTCATGGCCCTCTGTGGGCTGCTGTTCTATGTTGACGCGCAGTTCAAGCACTGGACCAAGCAGTATGCGTTTCTGTCGCGCTTCAGCTTTCTGGTGTACGGACTGTCGGTGGTCGCGCTGCTCGTGAGTGCCTCCGCGCCCCCGGCCCGCCTTCTCACGCTGAGTCTAGGAATGGGGGTCTATAGTCTCGTTGTCTGGCAGTACCTGACCCTGCCGCCGCTCTATCTCCTGCTCGGCTGCGCGGGGTGGCTCTACCACCTCCTGTTCCTGCAATACCTTCCCCACCCATGGTACCTGCTGGCAAGCCTCCCCGGCATCGTCGCGCTGTTCGCCGCCAGTCTTATGATACAGCGGCGGTCCGCGCGTGTCGCGCTCATTGGCTACCGCGTCTGGTTCGTGGCGGCCCTGCTGTTGACCGCCTGGAGTCTAGCGCACGCCCAGCCAAGCCTAGTGGCGATGAGCACCGCCCTAGCCATGATGGGCTTGCTGTTCAGTGGGCTCCGGTTCGCTCCACCCCAGTTGTTTGGGGTCTCGGTCACACCGCACGCCGCCGCGCTTATACACAGCCCCTGGCTCTACGCCGTCACGCTCATGGGCGTGGTCGCCGTGGTGTATGCTCCGCTGTGGATCGGTCTGACGCAGGTGACCCAATGCGCGTTCGGTCTCACGCTGCTCGCGGTCGGGTGGAGTAGAGGTGCGTTACACCTCCGTCGCACCACGGCAGCGAGCCGTGCATTCACAGTGGAAGTGTTGCTCAACTCCGCCTTGCTCAACCTCAGTCTCGCGCTCGTGCTGGCTGTGACACTCCTCCTCCCTGGCCTCACTCACAGCCGCGCCCTGCCCCTGCTCTTGGGCACGATGGGAGGCGTCCTATTGTGGATGAGCCTGACGCTGCGTGCCCGCGAATTGGTGTACGGGGTGTTGGCACTGTGGGGAGCGGCCGGAGCGATCATCAAGCTCACCTATTTCCCGCACCCCGCCACCGGTGTAATCGAATTGAGCGTCGCGCTGCTGGTGTGGGGTCTGGTCTGGTGGTTGGAACACGGCTCCGAAGAAATCAAAACCCTCCGGCATGAACAGGCCACCCTCCGTGCGCAACAGTACCCGCCGCTGACGCTGCTCTGGTCGATGCCGGTGTCCAGCGCTCACACCTACGAAGAGGTACTCCGTCTGCCTTTAGTCCAGGCAATGGTGGTCCTGTGGGGAATCGGACTCATTCATATTGGACGCCAACTCCCGCACGGCTGGTTGGGCTGGGGAGGAACGCTAGCCGCCACCTTGGGAGCGCTCGCAACGGTGATTGGCGGCGGATATTTTCGTCTCCCGCTGCTGCTCCCCCTGGCGCTGACACTCGGACTGGGTGCCTGTCTCTCCACCGCTGCGCCCCTTGGGGTCGCGCACCTTGGCGTCACAACGTTCGCGGCCCAGAACCTGATCGTTGTGTGGTATGCCCTCCTGGTGTGGCGTGCCGGCCTCTTCGTGCTTGCGCATCCGCACCTGCCAGGCCTCGCGCGCTTTCTCCATCTGGGAGGGGATCGGACGCTGACCGACAGCGCGCTCCATTGGACAACATTCGGCATGACGTTGCTCGGCTGTACGCTGCCACTGGGATGGTACGGGGTGTTCATTCCCAATGGGCCCCTTCTGGGTGCGCTCAGCACGGGCATGGTCTTTCTCTGGCTCGCCGGACACCACTACCGGCAGTGGAGCCACAGTTATGATCTCTTGGCGCTGGTCGTGCTCACCGCCGTGCTGGGATACACCTGGACGCTCCCGGCACCGGGAACAGCGATCGGGTTGCTTCGGGATCCCCAGCTTGGCCTGCTCGCCGTAGGTCTCGGCCTCTGGTTTTGGCTCATGGCCACCATACTTTCAGGGTGGGCTCGCAAAGACCCGGAAGCGTCGGTGGTGGTCACGCACACCCTCTACACCGAACCGTTATCCCATACCGCTATCGTGTTGGCGGTGTTCGCCGCCCTGCAACAGTTTGCGTTAGTGTGGGGGAACGCGGTGCGCGCCATCACGCCGATTGCGATCGGGATTGTGTTGCTCGCCAGTGTGGCCCTGCTGCTCGTGAATCGCCTCGTGCGTCAACCAGCGCTCACGCTCGTCAGCGTGCTGCTCGCCGTCCTCGCCGTTCTTTGGACAGAAGCGCTCACCGTGCATCCAGGCATCGCGTTCTCGCTATGGCCAGGCGGACCAACGTTTATCGACGCGTGGCTGACCTTGTCGCTGCTGGCGCTGGGGCTCACGGTCTTGGTGCACCGCGTATGGAACAAGCAACAATGGCAAACGGTATACAGCCAGCCGCTCCTGGTCGCGGCCAGTCTGGTCTATGGGTGGACATTATTAGGAACTGGCGCGTTTTTCATTCCGACCCCATTCCGTTCTGATGTCCTGTTACCACTTACCTTCGTGGTATTGGCTCTCGGCCTTTTCCCGCTCCTGCGCCCATTCCCAGTGGCAAGTATGATTCGCGGTCTTGCCTTGCCATTATTTGGCAGCGCCGTCCTCGTCAGCGTGCTCGCGCTGACGGGCCTGAGCGAGTGGATCAGTTTTACCGCGCTGCTGTGGGGCTACGTGCTCTGGAGCGCGGGTAATTTCGCGCTCCCACGTTGGAACTCGGCTCAGCCACGATGGGCGGTCGCGCCGGAGGCATGGCCATGGTACGGGCTGACCGCCGTAAGTTTCAGCTTGCTTAATCATCTGATGAGCGGGGTAAGTCATCCCTGGCTTCGTACTCTCGAACACTCCGGTTTCTGCGCTGCTGGCTCGCTGTATTTCTTCCTCATGCTCCGTAACAGTGCATGGAGTGGGTTCCCCTGGTTCGCCGCCTTGCTGTTGACCTGGAGTGGCGCGAGTCTCAATGAGGCGTGGAGCACCTATTATTGGTCCGTGCGAAGGAGCCCACTTTATCCAGTTGACTATGCCGTTGGCAATCTGCTCTGGGTCAACATCCTCTTGCGCGTGGTTCCCGCATGGCGACAACACGGCCACACACTCTCAGCACGCTGGCAGTGGCGAACATCGAACCTTGCCACCCCTTTTCTGGTCTGGCCCACGCTCTTGCTTTTCCCTTGGGTACTGTACCTTTTCTTTGGAGTCATTGACCCCCGTTTTGGCTCTTCCCTGAGCGCGGCCATCGCCACATGGCTTCCCTATTGCCTCGTGGGCGGAGGACTCACCCTCTCATTCTTCCATCTCTGGTGGCTACACCGTGCGAAGTGGGAAACGCATGTCGTCCTCGCTTCGCTCTTCTGTACCATGCTTGCGGCGTGGCGTGGCAGCGCCGCGCAGTTCTTCCACCCCCCACTGTTTCTTGCCCTCTGGACCACGGCTGCGTTTTTGGGTCATCTCCTATGGGAGAAGCATCAGTGGGGTGCTGAACAGCTCCAGCCACTTCGACACACCCTCTCACGCTGGGTCGCGCCGAGTCTCGTGGTCGCTATCGTGGCGACCCTCGCGTATCCCGAGCTGCCATTGACCGAACGACTGATCTCGCTGGCTGCATTGATTGGCATCACGGTGGGTCTCAGTTGGCAACGGCAACAGCTTCCGTGGTTTCTTACCGCCGGAGTTCTCGTCCTGGTGTTCGTCCATATTTGGCCGTTGCTGTGGGTACCCTCCTCGCAAATAGCGCTCTTGCTGCCGTGGTATGCCCTACAATTGGCCGCGCTCACGTGGGTGGCACTGTGGTCCTCCGAGATGTTGCGGCGGCGCTTCCCAACGGAGGACGGCACGGAGGATAATCTCTCAACCAAGACCGGATTCCGCCTCGTGGCGTCACTCTTGTCGCTCGCGTGGCCGCTGGTCGCTCTCCTCGCCGTGGTTGAATGGGGATTGCACAATTTCACCCTCGTCGCTGCTCTGATGAGAACCGGTCACCCACAATGGCTCAGCAGTGCGGATACCAGCGCATCGTTAATTGCGGTCGCACTACTTCTGGCGCTGGGCGTGCGGCAAGCACAGCGGTCGCAACAGCCGGAATGGGTCTACGGCACGACGCTATTGGGAGGCGCGGTGGGAGTGTACATCCGGCTCTTACAGGTAGGACTCGCACCGGTGTCGGTATGGGACACGACGGCGTTGATGACCGCGACCTACCTGTTGTTCGCGCTGCAACGGGTCACCGCGTCCACACCACTTCTCCACATGGTCATGGCGATGCCCCTGTTCACGTTGCTCACCATCCCGTTACAGACGGCATCCCCACACGCCAGCATGACGTTCATCACCGCCGCGACGTTATACCTGCTGACGTACCGCGAAACCGACCGCCCTCTGCCACTTTACCTCGCGCTGATCGCGTTGAACGCGGCGATCTATATCTGGGTGCCGGTCTGGGCGAATCAACTGCACGTCATGCAGTTGTGGGTCTCACCGGCGGCACTGAGTGTGTTGTTCATGCTTCATGTCCATCGGGACGAACTGAAGCCCAGCGTCCTCTCCAACGCCCGCCTCGCCGCCACTTGCGTTCTCTATGCGAGTGCCACGGGAGATGTCTTTCTTCAGGACAACCTCGCGCTGTTCGCACTGGTCTTAGTCCTCAGCGTGGCGGGCATTCTGCTCGGCGTCGCCCTACGGACCAAGGCATTTCTCTACGGTGGGACCAGTTTCCTGGTGTTCAACATCCTGGGACAACTGTTCATCCACGTCCCTGAGCACGCCTTGGGGCGAGCGATCCTGCTGTTCGTGGTCGGCGTCAGTATTTTAGGTGGCAAGTTCTGGTTTGACCTTCAGCGTGAGACGTTCCTGCGGCGTATTCGGATTTTCCGCGCCGATTTGGAGACGTGGGAATAGGCGGGAAGAAAAAATCAAAAGGCAAAAATAAGAAAAACAGAAGACGATGGGGCGTGTCCATGCTCTGTCTTTTCCCCGAGTCGCCGATTCCCCGATTCTTTTTGTGACCGGGCGGCAAGCCACCAATGGCATCTGGCGCTCAGCGACTCGTGAGCTTCCAGAAACCGACACCAAGGGTTGCGAAAATTGCTAGACCGATAATGGCCGCGAGGATCTCTAATGTGGTCATTCTTCCTCCCGAATCTGTTCAATCAATGTCCGAATATAGCGCCGTTGCCACCAGAGCACGAACATGAGGCCTACTGTAACGAGCAGTCCTCCCCCTGCCAAGATGAGCCGCAAGGGGTTCGGGTCACCGAGCAGTAAGCCAATGGACCCACCGCCAATTGCCAGGGCAGCAAGTGCTGTCACTCGGAGCAATTCAGTCTCGAACTTAATGCGCTCAGCCTCTCTATCCGCCACCAGCCTGTTTCTCCTTGATCCTCCACCGTTTACGAAGTTTTCGCTCCTGATGCAATTCGGGAATCATACCAACGTTGGCTCCACGGGTGCTTCCAACACTGCTGGACAAGCCAGCAGTGGCACCCAGGCGTCTACTCCGTTCCTTTCGGGCTACGTCACTCAATCGGTAGGGTCGAGAGCTGGCGCGGTGCTCCGCAGGTTGGACCTATCTGTTGCTCCCCGTTTCCTCTGGGAGTGCCTCACGAGTCCGACCGTAAGCCCGTTTCCCGCCCCCGCCCGTTCAAACGCAGCATGCGGATTTCCCGCACTGCGCTTTCCTGTGCGTTTCGCACCAAGGGTTATGGAGCCTATCGACCTGGGCGCGCTTTCTGCGGCAGAGGTGG
>JANMSE010000239.1:0-13955 GCA_031389045.1 Deltaproteobacteria bacterium
CAGGCGTCTCGCCTGCTTTTCTCGGCGGTTTAGGCAGGCGGGACGCCTGCGCTCCCAGGGGAGGGTCGTACCCAACTGCAAACCGCTATAACTCTCAACTCTCAACTCTCAACTCTCAACTCTCAACTCTCAACTCTCAACTCTTTTGCGCCTCTTGCAAGCGCGCGCTAATGATCTTGGCGATATTGAGAAAGATTTTCGCGCTGATGCGTGGATACCGCCGTTGCAGCCGGTCCAGGAACCGCTCATTCACCGCCATCACCTCGACATCCTCGGCGGCGATCACATCCGCCGTGCGCTCGTGATGCCCAATCAGTCCCATCTCCCCAAACACATCGCCACGCTTCATTTGTCGCACGGGCCGACGCTGGGAGTCGGACGTGAGAAAGACATCCGCCGTGCCGTTGATCATCACGTACATTTCATTGCCGAGGTCCCCTTTGCGGATGATCGCTTGTCCGGAGGGAAAGGCTTTGAGTTCTCCCATGAGCGTCACGATTTTCGCTTGTGACGGACGTAACCCGGCGAAAAGACCGATCGTCTTATGAGGATCTTTGCCCAATTTGAGATACAGGAGGTCCCACAGTGTGATAATCCGCGTGGTCGCTAACAGCGCCGGTAACAGCACCAGATCATTGACGAACGCGGCAACAATCGTAACCGTGGTCAGTAAGCCGAACTTCTGAATGGGTACAAAGTTAGAAAAGAGAAACGTCAGAAAACCCAATCCTAATGCCGCCGAAGCGTAGATAATCGGCTTGCCCACCGTGGTAATGGTCTGGAAAATCGCGCGTTCCTGGTCATGGGTCTCGCGGATTTCCGCGCTGAGGCGGGCGAGGTAGCGAATCGCGTCTTCCACCGCGATGCCGATGGCGATGGAGGCGATAATGCTCGTCCCCAGATTGAGGGAGACTCCCGTCCACCCCATCGCCCCAAAAAAGATCAGAATGGCGAGGAGATTGGGAATCAACGACAACAGCCCAACCTTGACCGACAGAAACATCAACGACAGGACAACGAAGATCACGATCAGTGCCAGTCCTAAGCTCTCGACTTGTCCCCAGACGATGTCTTCCGTGGCTTCATTAAGGAGAATCAAATTCCCGGTGGGGCGCACGCTGACCTCCGGTGGAAAATGCTCTTTGGCATACGTCCGCACGGCCTCCGCTGTGCGGATGATGTCACTCGAACTCGTCAACTGGGTGCGCACTAGGATATTCGCTGTCGAGAAGTCAGGGCTGATAACCATCGACGAATAGGTCTTGGGGAGCAAACTTAGCAGTTGCAGCACTGGTCGCAGTTGCGCGGGTGCTTCCATCTGCGCGGGGTTGTCCCACAAGGAAGAGAGGAGTACGCCCGCTCCGGCTTGTGGGTCGGCGGGGGGAACGTTGAGGTCGGTGGCTCCGACCCCCTCCATCGGGACGCCACTTTGGAGGGCTTTGTCGAAGAGTTCGCAGTAATCGACGAGCGAGAGCGTGTGATCTACCCCTTCCAGTGTCGCCAAGTAGCGCTGCAGCCCCTTGATGCGCCGCAGGATGTCCCAACTTTTCGCGCCATCCTTCATGCCACTGTTGACGACGATATTGAACGGTTGGGTGCCGCCGATTTTTTCGCTGATGATCTCGTTGGCGCGGCGTACTGGGTCATCCTCGGGAAAAAACTGCAACAGATTGGAGTCCGCGCGAATGTATGTAATTCCCCACAGACATGGGAGGACCAGCAGCCCCGCGCCGAGGATAATGGCCTTTTGGTAGTCATGATTGAACTGCCCCACCCGGCGCAGCAACACGGTGAGGCGGCGTTCACCCGACCGCGCTTTCCGACGCGGCAGTGGCAGGTTGACCAGGACCGCCGGAATAAGCGTCAAGACGATCACGGTCACACACGTGAATCCAATCGCCGCGTACAGGCCGAGCGCGCGAATCGTACTGATACGGTTCACTAAAAGTGTGACAAACCCCACGATCGTCGTGAAGGCGGCCACGACGACCGGGAGGCTCACGCGGGTCAGGGCACGTGCCACCACCTCCGCTGGTGAGCCTCCTTTTTCCGCCTCTTCTTCGTATTGGGCGATCACGTAAATGGAATAGGTACTACCAATGACGATGAGGAGAGGGGGGAGGACTGAGGTGCCAATCGTGATCGGTGCCCCGCTGAGCGCCATGATCCCCAACGTCCAGATGACGCCGCACAGGACCGACAGTAACGGGAGGAGCACGCCACGGACCGTGCGAAAGCACACCCCAAGCACCCCGAAAATGACGAACGCGCTCAGCGGAGTGAACGTCAGTAAATCCTCACGCATGAGTTTGACGGAGTGGAGTTTAAGATGCTGCGTGCCGGCCAGATAGAGTTCATCGTTGCCGCGCTCACGAACGAGAATCTCCTCCAGCCGCTCCTCAATCTTTTTGTTGGCGAACGCCTCATCCGTGAGGGGCTTGAAGAAAATCAGAATCGCCGCGCCCTTGGCATCACGGGACACTAAGTTGAGATAGATCGGGTTGTCTTCCACTTTGCCGCGGATAGCGGCAAGTATGTCCGGGGTCGTGGCACTTTGGGGAATCAGGAATGGGGGGTCATCGACATTGGCAATGGGGTCGGGCGCATTCGTGAGACTGTTGACACTCGCCACGCCATCAATTTTTTCGACCTGGGTGGTGATGCGCCGAATCTTCTCCAGCGCGGCTGGGGTATAGACGTTGTCGGTCAGCAGACCGATCACCGCGAGATCGTCACTACCGAACAGCGCGCGAATTTCGTCATAATAGGTTTTGTTCGGATCATCACTGGCCAGCAGATTTTCCACCGAGAAATCAAGCTGTACCTGCCGGGCATGAAATCCGAGCACCCCCGTTACACCCAGGAGGAGGACCAACACCATCCGTGGCCACGCAAGAATCAGAGCGGAGATACGTCGCATGATCGATTCTCACCCTCCCTCAGAGAAGCTAACCGCACTGTCTGAGGGTTATAAGGAAGAGCGAGGAACAGGGAAAGAGGTTGCCAAGCAACAGGAGGAGAAAACCGAAGACTGAGTTCGGAACTTATCCGGGACTTGTCCAAGACTCGCCTGAGACTTCTCCGAGACTCGTCCGAGAGCTTCAGGAGGGCGCGGCGCGCGAAGTTGGCGGATGCGTTCCATTATGGCTGAGTTGATATTGCTCGACGAGCGATTGCAGGGTTTGCCCCACCGTGAGTAAGTTCTCTGTCGCGCTCTGAATTTGCTTCATCCCCACCGCGTTCTGTGCCGTGGCGATTTTGACGTTGGTAATGGCCGTGGCGATCTGATCCATGCCAATCACTTGCTGTTGATTGGAGGCCGCGATTTGCGTGACCGCCTGCGCTGCTCCCGTAAAGCTCTCGGCCAATGCCCGAATCGACGAACCTGCTTCCACTGCTTGCGCGACACTCCCTTCCATCGCCTTGGTTCCTTGTTCGGTCACGAGCACCACCACGTTGGTCGCCTTTTGGATATCCCCCAGAATGGAGCGCACCTGAGTCGTCGCCCGCTTCGATTGTTCCGCCAGATTCTTCACCTCGCGGGCCACCACCGCGAAGCCTTTCCCATGCTCACCAGCATTGGCGGCCTCAATGGCCGCATTGACCGCCAGCAGATTGGATTGTTCGGCGAGCGCGGCCACCGAGTTGATAATGTTGCCAATCGTTTGACTCTGCTCGCCCAGTTTGATGACACTATCGGCGATGGATTGCATTTGTTCGCGTCCCCGGTGCAGCCCACTCAGCGCCGTCTCCAACGCGTGCTTGCCCCCCTCGGAGATGCGGGCGGTTTCCTGGGCGTTGTCCGACACTTGTTTGGCTTTCTGGCCGGAGAGATGCGCGACTTGTTTGACTTCCTCCACCGTACTCGCCGTTTGGCTGACCGCGGTCGCGGTTTCGTGCACACTGGCAGTGAGCTGGCTGGTGGTGGCCAGAATCTCGCTAATCGCGGTGGTCACCTTGTGGGCACTGTCTTGCATTTGGTGACTCGTCCCCCGCAAATTATCGGTCATCCGCACGAAGCTTTTCGCGAGGAGGTCGTGGGGCGAACGCGGCTCAACATTGACGGTGAGATTCCCTTTGCTAATGCTATCCGCCGCCTCGGCCATACTCTTGAGATACTGGATCAGGCTCCGAAAGGCGGTCGCGAGGGCCCCCACTTCGTCACCCGACTGATAGGTGATCTGTTGGTCGATGTCGCCAACGGCGATCCGCGTCGCGACTTCCGTCATCTTCGTCATCGGCACCGCGAGGCTTCTCGCAATAAAGAAAAGAAGGACCATTACCGCTGAGAGCGCGATCACCACCGCGACGATAAAGCTACGTTTCGTGGAGATCACCCCCTGGAGGGCCTCCTCTCTGAGGGCAGGCGCGTTGTCCGTTATGGTCTCTTCGAGGGCCTTCATGCTCGTACCGAGTTGGTTAAAGTCCTCGGTCAAGCGGGGCAAGAGCACCCGCGCCTTGCCTTGCTGGTCGACGGCAAGCAAGGAATTCAGCTCACTGACCGTGCCGATGTACGTCTCAACGTGGGGAAGCGCCACCGCGACCGCGTGGGTAAAGCGTTCGCGATCAATTTCATGGAGCAGCGATTTTCCTCGCTCCAAGGCGCTCCGTAGTTGTGTGGCGTGGCCCTGGATTTCTTGCTGCCGTTGTTGGGCCGCGCGCACGTCCACTTGTGGCGCATTCACGGATTGTGAAATGCTTGTCGCCAACTCATCGCGGAGATGGCTCGCCTGGGCGAGTTGCTGCGCGGCAGCGAGTCGCTGCCATCCGCGATCGCTACTCTCACCGAGTCGTGAGAGTTCGGTGATTGTCAACACCAGCACCGAGGTCGCGATAAAAATGACCGTGAGCGCGATGAACACGATTTTTTTTCTAATGGAAAGATTTTTGAGTAATTCCACAACGGTTCCTTTCTTTACATCAGCGGCGTGGCACAGGGGCCGTGCGTGCCTTTAGAAAGGACTTCGGTCCGTTCGCGCAATTCTTTAGGAAAATTGGGCGGTTCTCGGATTCGCCGCGAAAAGCACTGGTTGGAAAAACAAGGGGAGTCCGCTGCCTTCGACAGAAGTGCTGGGAGAAACCCACGACCGCACGCTTGCCACACCTTGACCGAACAGGGCGCGGTACGCTAAGCGACAATGAAGAAAGGGGACGCTGTGGCGGACACCGAGCGGTTGAATCAGTTGATCTGGAGCATGGGGCTGAAATTTCGGGCGGACCTCGTTCAGCAAACGACCCCTGTCCCGGATTGGTTTCCCGCGCATCAAGCCTTCACGCTCGCCACGACCCATCTTTTCTTCACCTTACCTGACGCGATCCGACGGACCCTTCAGCACGCCACCCCCGAACAACTGGCGCGGCAGGGCAAACGCCTGGGAGCGACCGTCTCCCCATTAACCATCTGGACATTCGCCTACTCGTATCTCGTGGGGCGAGAAATCTTGCTCGACTCCGGTGTGATTACCCCACGAACCGGAGCGGAGGACCTCGCCCTTGTCCTCGACTTCTGGCGGCGGCTATCCTTCACGCATCGTGGCGATGGGCACCTTGATAATAGTGAGGCCGCCGCCACCAACGTGTTTCTTCCGGCCACGATCACCCAACGACTCTATGACGCCCTGCTCCCCATCGACGCCAGTATTCGTCGGCGGGTGGAACAATTCTTGGCCGCCACCGACGAGTACCTCTTGCTCCTCAATAGCGAAGCGCGGCTGGGCACCGCGGATTCTGGCCCCTATCCACTCAATGTTGAGCGCGTCCTGGTCGTCCGCGATTTCTTCGACCTCAAAGGCATGTGCTATCCGTGGCGCGATGTCGTCACCGATCTCCCTCTCCACGCCTGCTCCTTGGCCTTGACCTTTGACCCAGAAGATTTTCACACCATTGAGTTTAGTGACCAAAGCGCGTTACGGACCACCCCCGCGACGTATACCGCCGCCATTCGGGAGATCGCCTTTGTCAGTAATGACACCGGCTCACCGCGGGTGCTCCCTTTCACCGAAATGGATTGGCTGACGCGGGCCATCGCCAAGGTGCGACCGAAACTCGAAGAGTGGTGGAATCGGCAACCCCGCCAACAACGGATCATAACGGGTGCGTTACCGTGGATCGTCCGCCCCTTCGGTGTGCTGTCCCCCGATGAGGTTATTCGCGCGAGCGAGTTCTCGTCCCAGGCGCTTGAGCTGCTGCCGCGCTATGAAGAAGACGATGCCCTTGCCGCCCGCTGGCTCACCCATCGATGTTTAGCGCCAGGAAACCTGAGCGCGTTCGTTCCCCTTGCGTGATCGTCGCATGCCAGAAAAAAGACCCGCACTCCCGGCCCTTTTCGTTCCCCAATTCTTGGCACGTCTGGAAGCGTTACGCATTCAGACGCGCCGCCAGTTTCTTGGCAGTCGGCCAGGGGGACATCTCTCATTGCGCCGTGGCAATGGCTTGGAGTTCGCTGACTATCGCCCGTACACGTTGGGGGACGATCCCCGGTATATCGACTGGAAGTTGTACAGCCGAACCGATCGGCTCTACATCAAACTCTTTCAGGAAGAAGAAGACCTCTACACCTACCTGTTTCTCGATCTGAGCGCCTCGATGGGGCAGCCCACTGGGAACAACAAATATGAATCGGCGCGGGACCTGGCGTTGGCCTTAGCGTATGTCGTCCTCGCCAATGACGATGCGGTCAAACTCCATCTCCTTGGCGGTGGGGCGCGTCAACTCGCAACCCCTTTTTTTCGCGGACGGCAGCGCTTGTTTGATCTCGCGGCCTTTCTCGCGCCCCATCAACCAACGGGACACGTCGAGACACCCGCCGCGCTCGCCCAGCATCTCCAGACACTCCACCGTCCTGGGAAAGCGATCTGGATTTCCGATTTTCTCTTTCCCGCGCCGGTCTATCAGGCCGGGCTCAACCTCTTACGTGCCGCGAATTTTGACATCGCGGTCCTTCAGGTTCTGGGGAAGGACGATGTCGATCCCCCGCTGTTTCCGGCGGGAGCACGTATGGTTGATAGCGAAAGCGGGGAAACCGCGCTGGTCCGGTTCGATGCGTCCGCCAAACAGGAATATCAGCATCGCCTGGAGTTCCATAACCGGACGTTGCGTAGCGTGTGTCACCAGACCGGAGTGCATCACGCCCTGTTCACCACCAGCCAGGATATTGCCACCTTTGTCTTGCGTGAGTTGCCAGCGATGGGGATCCTCCGGTGAAGCCGTCTGGGGCTATAGAGAAAGCACACCAAGATGTGGAGCGCGACGTGAGTGCCATGACCGAGTGCCCCCTCACCCTAGCCCTCTCCCGCGAGGCTTATCATTACCCACATTTATGTCACTTACGTGGATGGAAGAGACAGTACATGTGAGTGAGGTCGGCCAAGTGTTGAAAGCCGCGCCACAGCACGGTCACGCCCGGGGGGCCATCCCCCGCGCGCCCCAGAAACCCGCCCACCTGGGCAATCCATTGCACCGCCTCCTGCACCGTGGGGGGAGTCGGAGGAGGGGTGGGGGTGTGGTGAATGGCGCAGTAGAGGGCTTGCCATTCCTCCAGGGCCAGGAGCACCGTGCACGGCAGGGTCGGCAGGGTGCGACTGAGCATCGTCGCATACACGATGCGCCAGGCGATCACACTAAAGAGGGTGAGACAGCGCTGCAACCGGGCGGCCGTCTCGAGCTGGCGCGCCTCAATCTGGCAGCCACTCTTGAGCACCTTATGCCACACCTCAATGCCAAACCGCACCATGTACCACTCGACGCACTCCCGGGCGTCGGCGTGGGTCCGCACCGGGCGTGTGGTGAGCAGCAGCCATTCCAGCGGCTCGACCCCGACCGGCGGATACTCCTCCTCCACATGCACCGCCCAGACCGCCGCTGACGGGAGCTGCTCGGCGCGCCGATGGTGCGGCGCCCGCAGCTCCACCGCCCCGAAGCGCATGGTCAGCACGGCTAGGCGCGCGGGCTGGTCCTGACGCCGGGGCACCTGCACCATGTAAATCTCCGCCACCGGCTGGGCCCGCATCGTGGCCCACAGATAGCGCTCCTCATGCTCGACCCGGCGGTCCCAGGCCGCGCGAATCAAGAGGTCCACGCCCGCCGCGCGCTCCTTCACGAACAGATCGTACACATCGGCTTCCCGGTCCCCCACGCTCACCCAGTGGGTCTGGGGACACTCGTGGCTCGCCTCATTGACTGCCGTCAGACTGTCTAACCACTTCCGACTCTCCTTGTCCGCAATCGTCCGCTGCCGCCGCGTCGCCCGCTGCCCCACCGCCTCGGGATCCCGTGCCCACACCGCTTGGGCCAGCAGCCCCAACGGCACCCGCTCCGGGGTAAAGGCCAGCGTACTATGCACCAGCAAGCCCCGATGTTTGGGGTGCCCGATCGGCCCCAGTCCCGTCGTCGCCCGGTGGGTCGTCCAGTCGAGCTCCGTGGTATCTTGCACCGCCAAGACCACGGGGGCCGTCACCGTCCGCTCCAGCGTCGCCGCCACATGACTGGCCAACAGCTCCTCTGGCACAATCGCTTCATTGTCAAACACCCGATACGCCGCCTTCAGCGCCGCCCGGCTGCCACACGCTTCGGGCAACCCGGCCTGCGGGTTCTGAGCTAACTGGGTGGCGAGCGCAATCACGCGCTGTGTGCGTCGCGCGTCGCCCAACTCCGCCTCCGCAAATTCCGTCACCGCCCAATTCGTCTCCGCACTGTCCGGCGTTGTCGCTTGTGCTGTCGCTGCCATGTTGAAGAGTGCTCCTTTCCTGGCCGTGCGCTCGTATGGACCTGCGGCACGTCATCGGCGTTCTGCCTTAGCGGCTCGCCGCCACGCGGGCAAGCGGTGGCGACGCCACCTCCCTCTCCTTCTCCCTGTTTCGCGCTTGCTATAGTACGCCTAAACTCTTGATTTTATTGCGGTTCCGCTCCTCTCCTGGAGCCCTTTCCCCGGTCGCGCTAAGTGTGCAAGATGTGGGTAATGATAAGCCTCGTGGGAGAGGGAACTCTGACACGCTAACTTAATGCCATTGCCCCAGCTGGGAGAGGGAACCTGGAAGCATCATCCCTGCTATTCCCGAATGTGTTCGTCAAAACTGATGAGTGATATCCGAGAGAGCCTCTGAATGATGGTTTCTTTCTGTCCTGCCTCTCTGTTGTTATAACTAGCAGCACATGGAAACTACGGCTGCTCAATCAAGCACTTTTTCTCGTTATGTGGTGGGTATCGACTTAGGGACGACCAACTGCGCGCTGGCGTATGTCGATACGGAAAAGTCGCTCACCGTCCACCATTTTCCTCTTCCACAATTGGTGAAAGAAGCGACAGTCGCGCCACTCCCAACGTTGCCCTCGTTTCTCTATTTGCCTGGCCCCCACGATTTGCCCGCGGGCAGTATCGCGCTGCCGTGGGACCGTGAACGGGAGTATATCGTCGGACGCTTCGCGCAGGTGCAGGGCGCGCGGGTTCCAGGCCGGATGATTGTGTCGGCCAAGTCGTGGTTGTGTCATCCCGAAGTGGATCGTACCGCCGCCATTTTGCCGTGGGGCGCTCCACCAGAGGTGCATAAACTCTCGCCCATTGAGACCTCCGCGCGCTACCTCCTACATATCCGAGAAGCCTGGAATCAACGGATGGGTCGGCAACATCCGCTCGAAACTCAACACGTGATTCTGACCGTGCCCGCGTCGTTTGATGAAGTCGCCCGCGAACTCACCGTCCAAGCGGCGGAGCAGGCTGGGCTCACACGAGTGACGTTGCTCGAAGAGCCGCAAGCCGCGTTGTACGCCTGGTTGGTCGCGCATCCCGATTCCTGGCAGGCGCATCTGAAAGCTGGGGATGTGATTTTGGTCTGTGACATCGGTGGTGGGACGACCGATTTCAGTCTGGTGGCCGTCACGCAAGGGAAGTCACAACTGCAACTGGAGCGGGTCGCGGTGGGCGATCATCTGCTGCTCGGCGGTGACAATATGGACATCGCGCTCGCACGCCAAGTCGAGGCGCGACTCACCAAAGGCGGGCGACTGGACGCCCAACGGTGGCAGGCGCTGACCCAGCAGTGTCGCGTGGCCAAGGAAGACTTATTTGCTGACCCGAACCGGCAAAACGTGATCATTACCCTCGCGGGTCGTGGCAGCGCGGTGGTTGGCGGCACACTGAGTGACACGGTCACGCGCGAGGAACTGGAGCAGGTGATTCTGGACGGATTCTTTCCCGCGGTCGCTTCCGATGTTGGGCCGCGCCGCGCCGCACGGATGGGATTGCAAGAATTCGGTTTGCCGTATGCGACTGAGCCGGAGATTCCTCGTCATCTTTCTCTGTTCTTACGGAGACATGTTGGCGCGACCACTGGTGCGCTCAGGCGACCAGATGCCGTGCTCTTCAATGGCGGCGCGCTGACACCCTTGGCGATTCGTGAGCGGATCGTGGACATTCTGTCGGGTTGGTTTTCCGAGGCTGGCGGTGAGCCCTGGCGGCCAACCGCGTTGACCGCCACGAGTCTCGACCTCGCGGTGGCGTATGGTGCCGCCTATTACGGTCTGGTGCGTCGTGGACAAGGGGTGCGGATTGGTGGCGGCAGCGCACGCGCCTATTACCTCGGTATTGACGCGCCAGGAAAAGACCAGCCAACGGTGGATGGGACAGTGAATGCCCTGTGTCTGGTGCGCCACGGCATGGAAGAAGGCGAAGAAGTCCATTTGCAAGCGCCGGAGTTCGAGGTGCTGGCCAATCAGCCAGTGAGCTTTCCACTCTATGCGTCGAGTTTACGTATCTCCGATCCACCCGGCGCGTTGCTCTCGTTGCCGACCGAGGAAGTGACGCAGTTACCCGCGATTCGCACGGTGTTGCGCTTTGGCAAGAAGACCGGCGTGACGACGATTCCCGTGCGGGTGTCCGCGAAGTTCACTGAAGTCGGGACGCTGGAACTCTGGTGCGAGGCCAAGCAAACGAATCACCGCTGGCGGTTGCAATTCCAACTGCGGGGTGAAGGCATAACCGCTCCTTTGCCGTTAGGGGGAACGGTCAGTGAAGAGTTTATGATTGATGAAACCCTGCTTACGGAAGCGATGCAACTGGTGCGCGGTGCGTTTCCCTCTTCTTCAGGAGGAGGAGAGACGATTGCCCCACAGACGCTGACTCGTCAGCTTGAACAAGCGTTGGGTACTAACAAGGAGAATTGGCCCTTGAGCGCGATTCGCCGGTTGTGGGACGTGTTATGGGAAGGAGAAAAGGGGCGAGAGCGAAGCGCGGAACACGAGGCGCGCTGGCTCAATCTAATTGGCTTTTGTTTGCGTCCAGGCTTTGGCCACTCGACGGATGAATGGCGGTTGCAGCAGTTGTGGAAAATCTACCCGCGTGGGCCGGTGCATGGGAACGCGGTGCAGTGTCGCGCGGAATGGTGGAACTTATGGAAGCGCGTGGCGGGCGGACTCAGCCGTCAGCAGCAGACCGTTGTGTACAACGACACCGCGCCGTGGTTGTTGCCAAAACTGAAAAACAAGATCAAAACCGGACGCTCGAAAGTGGGGCCACAAGAGATTCGTGAGATGTGGCAGATCATGGGGAGTTGCGAGCGGTTAGGGGCGGAGGTCAAAGCGGAGCTTGGTGAAGAACTGTTGCGCGAAGTCGAGAAAGGGAAGGCGTCGGATCAAGAAGTCTGGGCGTTCGCTCGTATCGGCGCACGGAGTTTGATGTATGGTCCGGCGAATTGCACCGTCCGACACGAGGTCGCGGCGCGGTGGGTGGAAAAGCTCCTGCGCACGGAGGAGTGGCGCAAGCCGGACATGATCGGATTCGCGCTCATGCAAATCGCGCGCTGTACGGGAGATCGAACCCGTGACCTTGAGGCCGACCTGCGCCAGCGGCTTGCTACCCGACTCTCGCCCCTCTCTTCAGGTCAACGCTGGGCTAAACAGGTGCTCGAAGTCGTGGCCTTAGAAGCGCGCGAACAGGCACGGATTCTGGATGAGTCGCTGCCTGTGGGGCTGCGCATACGAGTAGGGGCAGAATGAGAACGTGAAGGGGAGAGAGGAAAAGTCAAAAGTCAAAGGGCAAAAATCAAAAGTCAAAAATAAAAGAGAGGGACGCCTCCTTTCTTCATATTTTTGCCCTTTGATTTTTTCTTGTGGTTATACATCTTTGCCAACGGCGTCACGAAGATGAGGCAAGCTGTCTCTCCTTAGCAAACGAGGCAGCTCGTGCATGATCCGGCGTGCGAGCAGCGGTCCTTCGTAGATCAAGCCCGTGTACAGTTGCACGAGTGAGGCTCCAGCACGAATACGGGCGTATGCATCCTCGGCGGAAAAAACCCCCCCGACCCCGATCAGTGGCAATTTGCCTTCGACTGCCCGAAAGAGCACGCGTAAGACTTCCGTCGCGCGGGTGGTAAGTGGTTTTCCGCTTAAACCGCCTTCTTCGTTGATGGCGGAGTGTAATCCCGTGCGAGCCAGGGTCGTGTTGGTGGCGATCAGGCCGGACACGCCAACCGCGAGCACGACTCGTGCGATCTCGACTACTTCGTCATTAGTGAGGTCCGGTGCGATTTTGACGAGCAACGGTTTTGCCGGTTGATGGGCTTGGGCGGCGAGCTGTTGACTTCGCACTCGCAGTGATTCCAGAAGACGACCGAGGCGGTCGGGTTCTTGTAGTTTTCGCAATTCAGGCGTGTTGGGAGAGCTGACGTTGACGACCAGATAATCAGCGAATGGAAACAAGCGCTCCAAGCTTTCCAGATAGTCATCGGCGGCTTCTTCTAGCGGAGTGACTTTGGATTTGCCGATATTGAATCCCAATGGAATCGGATGTGGTCGATGCGGAGGCAAGACGTGAGTCAGACGTTGCGCGACAGCAGTGGCCCCGTCGTTATTGAAGCCCATGCGATTGATCAACGCGGTGTCGTGCGGCAGGCGAAAAATGCGGGGCTTGGGATTGCCCGGCTGCGCTTTCGCCGTGATTGTTCCCAGCTCGGCGAACCCAAATCCGAGCGCGGACCACGCCAGTGGCACGGCGGCATTCTTGTCGTACCCGGCAGCGAGCCCCACCGGGTTTGGGAAGTGTATGCCCCAAAGATGCTGACTGAGGCGCGCGTCGCTTGGGGGCGACAGTGCCGGTGTCGTCGCCTGCAAGACCTTGAGGGCGTCAATGGCCAGATGATGAGCGCGTTCGGAGTCGACGGCGAAGAAAAAAGGGCGGAGGAGGGGATAGAGCATGAGGTGCGAGAGGGGAGGGTGGAATCGCTACTCCACCTCGCTGACCGGAAGAATGCTCATCGCTTTAGACTCAACGTCTTCGTTCTCAAGCATCTCCAGGGTGATGAACGCCGCCGCTTGATCGGCGCTCTTCTTATTCAAGCCTTCACCGCGACCGTACAATTTGCCAGCAATGGTTATCTGGCTAATAAAAATTTTCTCGTGCTCCGGGCCGCGCGATTCGATGACGGTATAGACTGGGGTTTCTCGGAAAACCCTCTGTGTGACTTCCTGGAGTCGCGTCTTGCTGTCGAAGAGAATGCCGCGCGACTTTTCCTCGAAATCGTTCACGAAGTGGAGGGCGACGAGCCGATGAGCCGGACTAAAGCCACCATCAAGATAGACGGCGCCAAGGATCGCTTCGTAGGCCGAGGCGATGATGGACAACTTCTCGCGTCCGCCGCTGCGCTCTTCTCCACCCCCAAGTCGCAACCACCGACCGATAGAGAGCAGTGCCGCCTTACTCGCCAGGGTGCGAGCATTGACTAAGGACGCGCGAATTTTGGAGAGGTCGCCTTCACTCGCTTCAGGAAACCGCTGCATGAGTAAGTCGCTCATGGCGAGCCCGAGCACGGAGTCGCCAAGAAATTCCAGTCGCTCATTGTGCTCTTGCCCCTCACGTAACGGCGCGGACCGATGCGTGAGCGCGAGACGCAGTAATTCCTTGTTCTGGAATTCGTAGGGGAGGGTGGATTCGAGTTCGGTGAGATCAAGCATGCAAGTTGTTCAGT
>JANMSE010000248.1:0-7567 GCA_031389045.1 Deltaproteobacteria bacterium
CTACGCAGCACTTGCCCCGGCAAGCCACCTTGGTGCTCGCCATCGAGATAGAGAATCTGACCAGACACGACGGTCGCTTTAATGCCCTTGGATTTGGCGACAAAGCGCTTGCCACCACCTGGCAGGTCCCACACATACTCAGGGTCTTTGGCATCCACGGTATCAGGGTCGAACAACGTGAGGTCAGCCACCAAGCCTTGCGCAAGACGGCCACGTTTCGGAATGCCAAACAAGTCAGCGGGCACCGACGTTAAGCGCCGCACGCCCTCTTCGAGCGAGAGCACCTGATTGTCGCGCACCCAACGACCCAACAGATAGGTCGCATAGCCAGCGTCGCACAGCATATCGACATGCGCGCCGCCATCGGACAGACCAATCAGGAATCGTGGATCGCTCACGAGGTTCTTGACTCCCTCTGGCTCGAAATTGAACGCTTGCAGGTCGAACAACAATTCAAGACGGTCTGCGATCGCGAGATCAAGGAACGTATCGACCGGGTCTTTGCCCTGATCGCGCGCGATTTGCGCCACGGTCTTCTTGCTGGCGACATGCGCTTGCACTTCCGGGGTCTTGGCGTCGATGACACACATCCGGCCCCATTGCCCGGCGAAAATGCGCCGTTTGTTCATCTCATCACGGAACGCCTGACGGAAACCAGGATCGGCGTAGATCTGCATCTGTTCCTCGACGCTCTTGTTGAAGATCGGATGCCACACCGAGAAGATGGCGAAGATGAAAGGATTGCGCATGTTGAACTGGATGCGTAGCGGGCGGCACGACACCTGTGGCACGGCTTTATTCCAGCCCAGGATCGGTTTGATCGTCTCCACGGCGTTTAGGTAGGAGTCCGGTTTCCCAGGTTTGTTGAACAGGGCCAGGAACGTCACCGGGCGTTGGCTTTCATCAACGAGGAATTTGAGCAGGTCGTACTCGTCACTGGCGACCTGGCCGACGTTGGTGCCGGTCAGCGCGATTTCCACCGTGCCACGTTTCTCTTCACGTAGCACCTGACAGAGGGCCGACCACTCCGCGCGACTCGCGTTGCGACACGCCAGCGGGCGGCCTTCATAGCCGATGTGGTTGTTGAGGATCGTGGACGAGAGACCAAACACTCCCGCGCGCATCGCATCACGAAACAGCCTCTGCATATCGACGATCTCGCTCTCGGTCGCGGCGCGCTCGAACGACTCTTCGCCCATCACATAATGACGCAACGGCGTGAGCGCGGCCATCGACGCCACGTTGATGCCCATGCCGCGTTTCTGCAACGCATCCAGGTACTGCGCGTGCGATTCCCACTGCCAGTCGATCCCCTTCTGCATCACATCAAAAGGAATCGCTTCGACATTGACCAAGTCCCACATGACGATGTCACGGGCTTTCGGCCGCACCGGCGCGACACCGACGCCACAGTTGCCCATGACCACGGTGGTGATGCCGTGCCACGAGGAACAGGTGACCATCGGGTCCCAAGAGACCTGGGCATCGTAGTGGGTGTGAGGATCAATGAACCCTGGGGACAAGACCAGCCCATCGGCGTTGATCTTGTGTTTGGCGGTTTCGCCGTTGCCTTTGCCGACAGCGGCGATAAGGCCATCCTTGACCGCGACATTGCCATGAAAACTGGGCGTGCCAGTGCCATCGCAAATACGCGCGTTTTCGATAATTAGATCATACATGGTTACCCCTCCTGAATGGCGTTGTGGGCTCCAAGAACATTCTCTCGCCCTGGTTTATGTCAAATGCACTTGCACGCCTGGGTCGAGGCCCAGGGCCGTGCGATACCCACCTTCTTGGGCGGCGGCGAATTTCTCGCACCAGACTTTGATACTCTCGCGAATCTTGTGTTGGCGCTCTGGCGTGGTGGCGTATTCATGCACCATCTCGAACACCGGCTCGCCGTGCGCTTCGGCCTCGCCCATGTGCGCGTAGAAAAACTCCAGGGCCTCACGACTGAGATGATACTTCTCCTTGAGCGCCTTGACGAAGCCTTTCATCGAAGAGTCACTACGAGTTTCCCCACCGATGGACATGGCGGCGAGCGTGACCAGCCCATACTCCTTACGTCCAAGTTCGATCACCCAATCGACGTATGCGACCGCTTCCTTGGAGACGACCGGATGCAATACCTCTTCCTCGGTCGCGCCCAGCGCCTTCGCCAAGCGCATGGAGAGCATCCAGTGGGCATCGTCGCCACGCCCCATGACGGTTTCCTCGTCAATGAGGTTCTCGACGATATGGCGGCGGATGCGTTGATCCATCGGACTAAGGCCGGTGTTTATGAAGATACCGCCAAAAGCACGGATGTGTTGGCCGGTGACATAGAAAAGATTGAGCGCCCATTTCTTGAGCTGCTCACGAGAGAGGGTGCCGTCGATGACGGACTTATAGAAGCTGGGGCCGAGCAGCGGCTTCTCATCTTCCTTCTTGATATAGACCCGCAAGTCTTGAACGAAGGTATCAACAGTTTGCGTTTGCATACGGCTTCCTCCTTTGCGTAGTGGCCCCCTATTTAGCTCCTCATGGTGGGAAAGCGCAAGGGAAAGTAGTCAGGAGCCCCAGTTCGCGCAGCAACGAGACTTCTGTTTATCATTCTTCATTCTTCATTGTGGAAGATTTGCCTGAATAACCATGCAACGTCCCCTAAAGTCGCGGCTGGCAATGGCAGTCCGGCAGTGACCACCGTGGTGCCGCCCATTCCTACGGTGAGTGTGGCGATCACCGCACCGACGGCTGGCGCGGCGGTGCAGAGTGACCACGTCCTGGTGCGTGGTACGGTCCAGGGACCACCCAATACTGGGGTGACGATCAACGGGGTCAGCGCCACCGTCCACAACGGTCACTTTCTGGCCAATCAGGTGCCGTTGCAGTCCGGCGGTAATACCCTCACGGTGCAAGCCACCAGCCCCATGGGCCAGACCGCCACGGCGACGGTTACGGTCACCAGCACCGGCACGTCACCAACCTTGGAGCTGGAAGCCTCGCCCGACAGTGGAATCATGGGAGACTTCTCTCCTCTGCCCGTGACATTGATGTATCGTTTTCATTCGTCCACGCCCGCCCACAGCCTCGCCATGGACTTTGACGGCGACGGGACCTTCGAGTTCACCGAGGCTCCGCCGGAGACGATTCTCTCTGGGGGGTACGCCACGCCGGGAGTGCAGACTGCCCGGCTGCGGGTCACTGACCAACACGGGCAGGACACCACCGCTGAGGTTGGCATCGTCGTACACGATGTGGTCGCGATGGATGCTCTGTTCAAAGGGACGTGGAACAGTATGAACACGGCTCTGCTCGCGGGCAATAAAGCCGCGGCACTGAGCTTTCTAACGCATCGGGCACGGGAGAAGTACGACCGGGTGTTTACTCCCCTCTTGCCAGATATGGCGGCAGTAGTAGCGACCTTTACGTCGTTTCGCGGCGTCTCGGTCGCCGAACGGTATGCCGAATATGCCCTGAATCGCACGCTCAACGGGGAGAATCGGCTGTTTCTCCTCTACTTTGTTAAGGATGGCGATGGGGTGTGGCGGCTGGAGGCGATGTAAGCGAGGGAGAACTATGAAAAGCAAGTCTCAACTGTATTTGAGTGTGTTCCTGCTTGTCGTGACTGCTATCCTCTCACTGCAAGGCTGTGTGTTCGCCAACTCACTCATGTACGCCGCGACCGCCCTTGAGGCATGGGTGAAGGATGCTCAGACGGACCAACCGCTGGACGGAGTCATTGTCGTGGCGCATTGGAAGCTAAGAGGGGGATTTCATCCGGATACGGTGGGCGAATTGATGGTGATGGAGACGATGACTGATGCCACGGGACGGATGTATTTCTCGGCGTGGGGGCCACGGGTGGCGGCACTCGGCACCTACTTGAGCACGAGCGCCCCCAACCTCGTGTTCTTCAAGCCCGGCTACCAGCCAGCCTATCTGTCCAACAAGATCACCAAACGCATCAACCGCAGTCTCCTGCGGCACTCGGAGTGGCATGGCAAGACGATTAAACTAAAGAAGTCTAGCGGGAGTCTGGAAGAGTATGCAGAGAGGCTAGGCACCCTGGATCAAAATATGGATTTTGCATTCGATTACAATGACTGCTCGTGGAAGCAGATTCCGCGCATGCTCGTGGCCATTGATAGAGAAGTAAAGCCATTAAGAGAGAAAAAGATCTTCGCAAATTTTAACACTATCGAAGACAGAGAATCCAAAAGAAATTCTTCCAACTGCGGTTCGATCCGCGAGTTCTTACGGAGTTATATACCATGAAACGCTCTACAAGCCTTTTAATTATTCTACTCTTTATCCGTATGGAAATTGCGACGGCTTATGAGGTTCCGACTCATGAGGCCCTCTCGGAACAAGCAGCTAAGAAGTCAACGCTCAATCCACAAGTTGATCCTTCTGTAGTGTTAAACTTGGGATTGCAAGCGACTTCGCTTGACGATACTAATCAGAAATTTCCAAATTACAAAGATGACGAGAGAACGATTAGACAACTGACCCAAGACGGCTCCGCGTTTGAGGACAACGGCTTTCGTGCCCTCAATCACTTCTATAATCCGCTGACAGGCAGAGCGATCTCAAGCTTTGGCAGTCCTTCCCCGGACTGGGCACTCGAGGATCACGGAGAGATTGGGGGTCAGAATGACTCTTTTTTTAATGCTCGCAAATTCTTGCTCGGCGCCTTGATCAAGGAGAACGAGCCCGTCCGCAAAACCCTCTTCGGACGCACGTTTCAAGCCCTGGGGCAAGTGATTCATCACCTCCAAGACATGGCCCAGCCCCAGCACGTCCGACATGACCAACATCTCAATTTTATCCCCTGGTTCGATCTTATTCCTCCCGAAAATCCGAGCTGGTACGAAGACTACGCCGGGGGGAAAAACATTTGTGAAACTCCCGCCCAATTATGCTCTGGCTTCATGCCACCCGTCAGGTTTAGAAAGCCCGCGAGTTCTGGGCCACGACGGACGGGCGCGAGCTTGCTCAGTATACCAACCGTAACTTCGTCACCGAGGGCACCAATTTTCGCGGCTCATTAGAACATATCGAGGCCCATCCAGGCCTTAAGTTTCCGAACGGCGAGAATGTGTCCATCGAGATGAAAGAAGTCGGCGACCCAGAATTAGGCAACCTCGACCTTGAGGGGGACGGGCCGTTCTTAACTCAAGAGACTCGTCCTCTCGACGGCAAGCTTTTCTTCATCGGCACGCCGGTGGTGGACGCCTATCTCGGAGGGACATACGAGAACCTGAGAACCAGTACGTTCTCGCTGTATGATGAGGACTTACATAATTATCGGTTGCGGATTTGCGGCGGGACGGGAAATCCGTGTGCCGAGGCAGAGGCGACGTTTACGCTCAATCACTTCAACTTTGATGCCGCTCATCGGTTTCTGATTCCGAAGGCCATCTCCTACAGCGCGGGGCTGATCGACTACTTCTTCCGGGGCAAGGTGGAGATGTGTGACGGCGAGAACTCCGATCAATCCATCATCAAGAATCTCAGCAAGACCGAAAACATGAAGGGCGTCTTCGAACTGTACGCCGATGATGAAAACGGAGTACGGACTCCGCTTGCTCAGTGGGCGACAGCCGAAGGCCTGTTACCTGAAGGAGCCAATGGCGAGTTAGCCAAGAATGGCGGCGAGATGCGCGTGACCTTCACGCCGCCCGACCCCAAACCCGCAACGTATCTCTTGGTCTTCTACGGCGACATGGGTGAAGAGAAAGCCCCGCGCGACGACCGAGGCAACATCCTGCCGGGTGGGGCCATAGTCGCCAAGCAGATTGATACCACTAAGCACTGCAAAGGCATCTTGTGGACCACCGATGGGTTCTTTGGAGACACCGTAGCTGCATACTCTGTTCCCACTGGCACTGGGCAGGGCGGGGTCACTTCGCCAGGCCCCGCCTTCGGCATCGCTTATGACCCCACAGACGGCAACCTATGGTATAACTATACCGGGGCTGGGGCATCCGGAAAATGGCCCCCGACGGGACTGCCCTCCCGGTCGTCATCAATGTCCACGGGACCCAACGGTATGCGGACGGAACGGAACAACAGGAGTTTTCCGCCCGTGATGTCGACCCCCTTGACCCTGCCTATCTCTGGGTCGCGGGCGCGTATAGCACGCTCAACTCCACCCTCAATTTTTTGTATCGCGTGCGGATCAGCGACGGCCAAGTGGAGCATACCTGCCAGGTGAGTCCTATGGATGAACCGGCCGCAGTGAGTGGCGGCAATTTACTCCTCGCGGCTGCCAACTTCGGGGGGCGCACGGTGCTTTTCGCCCGGCCAGGGTCGCCTGGGTTTCGGTTCGCTCTCCAAGTCATCGACGCGGAAACCTGTAACGGGATCGACGTCGCGGACTTCTTTTATCCACAGTACTCCGGGGAGATATTACTCGGCATTGAGGTGAATGGCAGCGAGCTGCTGGGGGCGGTGCTACGCCCGGACGGCAGCGTCGGGGTCTACAATTTTGGCTCTCGCCCCTATTTATTTAAGACCTTTGCCGATGCAACATTGCTCTTCTCGCTGCCGAATCTTGTTGGGGACTTGGCTCTGGGCAGTAGTTTCTAAAGGGTTGACAGACAATCGCATCCGCATGTCATCGCCAACCCTTCGCCCGCGCGGCACCGGGACAAAATCCCGCTGCGCGGCGGGCCACGGCTACGCCGAGCTTCGTGTTGGACAAACCGCGACAATAGGGGACGCGGACAATAGGGAACGTTGCAATGTTCTTCATCTTCTTCTGTGGGACGGAATAGGGGACGTTGTTGAATTGATTGATTTTTTCCGGAGCGACTCACCGACGCCACCGGGCGGGTGGTGTGGTCAGCCAGCTACGACCCGTTTGGCCGCGCGGCGGTGCAGAATGACCCGGATGGCGACGGCACGGCATTGACGCTGAACCTGCGATTTCCAGGGCAGTACTTCGATCAAGAGACGGGGCGGCATTACAACTACTTTCGGGATTATGATCCGGCCATCGGGGAGGTATCTGACGAGTGATCCGCACAGGTTGCCGAGCCCATCGCCTCCGTAAATGAGGCTATCGATGAATTACCTTGCCCTCGCCGCCGCTTTTGCGCTGCCATTGTTAGCTGCATGCGATCAGCAGATTTCCCAAACTGTCGTCGTACGCGCGAACGTTAAGAGTGGGGATGGAGACTCCCTGTGGCTCGTTGAAGATAACCAATGCATCGGCAACCGTATGAAGGCTGGCTGGTATCGGGATGGACTTTGGATCTTCCGGCTCTCGACTACCCGTGGAGGCCTGAGTGTTGTCACGCAGGAGTTGGCACTTTGTGTCAACGGCGCCACCGCACCACCGACCAAGGTTTGGCACAGTTTGCACGGCGGTGGCGCTTCGTTGCTCGTGCTCTCCTGCGTTCTTGGCGAGCCGAACCCGTGTCGCTTATATCAGGATGAATACCCCGAAGGGATGTAGGACGATGGGTGATAACACGTAACTGTAACCAGGAAATAGCAAAAAGAGGGGACGGTGCATGGCGGAGAAGAGGGAACATGGCATGGCAGTTCAGGTTGTAGTTGTAGTGAGCGACTGGCCTGA
>JANMSE010000258.1:0-1600 GCA_031389045.1 Deltaproteobacteria bacterium
ACCGCCACACTCACGCCCAAGGGGGTGCTCGCTTTCGTGTTGTCTCTACCGTCCGACCCCGGTCCGGTGGTCTATCGGTCCAGTTTGTTCGGCACGACCAGAAGTGGCGGGCTACGCGAACAAAGTCGCTGCGCGACTACTTCGGTTGGGGAATGTTGACGGCGACAGTGCGTTTTTGGGTGGCTAGTCCCGCAGGGACTTTGTAAGGTTAGCGCGCGGCTTATGGTCTTTCAGAAATTACTGGCCCGATAGACCAACGTAGCGCAGTAGTTCTGTTGAGCCATCAAGAAAGCGAGCAAGCCATTGGTCGAGATTGTGGCGGTAGCGCACAAGATCATCTGCCCAACGATGCAAGTGTCCAAGTTCCTGACGCATCCACCTCCAGAGCTTCTCGATTGGGTTCAGCCACGAGGCGTAGGTTGGCAACGGCACGATCTGAATTGGAAGATTCAGATGCTCCCACTTTCGCTTCGCTGCCGCGCTCGGCTGGGTTGACCAGCTTGCTGGACGGCGAAAGTGTTCCGCGAAGATTTGGGGTTGGAGCGCACAGAGCACGTCCGGATGGGTGTGAACGGGCCAATTGTCTTGGACGATATAGATCGTCTCGATTGACGAATAGACCTTGGACACGTCCAAGTAATGATTGACAAGGGTCGCCAGGGTGATGTGCGATGCGCGGCGCGAGATGACCCGTCCGGTCAGCGCATCCATCGAGGCGACGTAACGCGTAGTGACGTTGCTGCCGATGCTCCTCCGGCCGAGCGGCTGTGACGTCGCGCCGCGGCTTTCGTAATCATTGCTCAGACTGGGCTGCCGCTCGAAGGTGACCTCATCCAGATACAAAAGGGCCAAACTGCCAGTGTCAGCCTTGACTTCCTGACGAATCTCCGCGATCGACCGGCATTTGGCGTCGTAGAGCGGGTCCGGGCTATGCACATAGCTGCGCCCACGTTTCCAGCAGATCCCCAACGCGGCGAGGTTTCGATGGACGGCGCTCACACTCAGGTGATCTGGCAGAAGACTGCTCTTGTCGCGGATCAGAGCCAGCGTCCACCGACTTCGCTCAAGACCGTACGTGCTTGGGTCTCGACGAACCTGCTCCAAGAGTTCCTGCCTGGCCTGTTCCGCGCTTGAGGGGGAAAAACGCGGGCTTGCGCCCACGTCCTGGTCGGATCACCAGACCCTCCGGACCTTCTGCGACAAATCGCCGAATCCACACTCCAACCGTGTCGCCGGAGTGTGGTCGAAGCAACTGGGAACGCCCAACCTCCGCTCGACTTCCTCCATCGGCCACCTTGAGAATCGCGCTTGCTCGTTCACGCATATAAGGTCTCAGATCATGATCACGCGTTTCGATGAGCGTCGCTCGCTGGTGCTCGGTGAGCTTAACAGGCTTTCGTGGCATGCCCTCATTATTTACTGAAAAGCCATCAGGGCAGTAGTCACAATGTGCCCGTCTACTTGTCTGCTTCATTTCGAGTGCGTTGAGGATACCCCAACCCGCTAGAGGCGCAAGGCAGGCCGTTTGAGCCTCGAAAGGATCCGCAGGCCCTGCGACGCGCACAACGCCCCGCCCTGCGCAGACTGTGAAGCGACGCAG
>JANMSE010000259.1:0-7925 GCA_031389045.1 Deltaproteobacteria bacterium
GGTGACGTGCTGGAGATGTTCTTCGACTTGGGCCAACGGCAATTGTGTCATGCGCTTCTTCCTTCCTATCGGTCAGCGTTCTGCGACAGGAAGGTACGCGCATTATACTGCGAAAGTCACGCGCGCTTGCCGGAAGGACACGATGTAGTCGATCACGGCCAGAATCGTCTTCGCGTGTGTCAGATTCCGATCATACCCTGGCCCCTCCTGCCAAAACCGAAAGGTCATCACTCCCGGACGTTGGCGGACAGTGAGGGTCTTGAGGAGCGGGCTCCCGTTGGCCTCAAGATGCTGTTTGACGCGAAACGAGAACGGGCGTTTGATCGCGTACAACAGTTGATCAATGCGTGAAGCCTCGGCTTCGGGACAGGTGAGCAGGTGGACGTGGGTAGGCATGTAGACAAAAGCCACGAGTCGATAGTGATGACGGGCCATGGCCTGTTCAATACTGTGGCTGAGGAGTTTCCGGCAGACGTCATCGGTCAGTAACGGCAGCCGCCGGAAGCACGAGAAGGTCAACTCGTGATAGTGACCGGGCTCATTGAAATGGGTCACTCGTTTACGGTGGGGAGGACTGAGTGTCATCGTCATCAGTGTAAGCCACCACTGCTGGACAAGCCAGCAGTGGCACCCGACCGAATCTGTCTGTCACAAGGAGCTGCTCTATTCGTGAGGTTCCTTAAAACACTGCTGGGCAAGCCAGCAGTGGCACCCGGCGTTAATGCCGCAACGTTCTCTATTTCTCAATGTAGTAGCGTTGGCGAAGTTGATTTGCGTACTGACTTAACTGTTCACGTTGATATTGGTCATATTCGCTATCTCCGCTCCTAATATCGATATCAAGAATGAAGTGTTGCAATGTATGCCAAGCGTTTATGAGTAATTTGTCCTCGGTTGGCCCAACCAATAATATTTGCTCATACGGCATCTCGTAAATATTAATACCAGCCGCACCCTTCTCGAGTAAAAGCACCAACTTCCTAATGTTGTCTAGTTCCATGGTTAATCCAAAAAAGATCGTGGATCTAAAGGTATGTGATCGGTTTCGGTTGGACCAAAATGACCGTGCAAACGTGACTCACCTTTCGTACCTGGATACGGGTGATAGTCTATCCTCAGAAACGGTTTCTTCTTATATCTGATCTGACATACTCGGCCGTTTCCATGCTTTAGCCCGGGAGAAGAACCGTCAAAATCCAGATCTTTTAGAAATCTTTTTGTTGCATCGTAAGACTTCTTTCCATACTTTATTACACCACTTAGTATCGTTCTTGCTAATGGATTAGTTCCATCTGGATCCACAAAAGAAACTGGATCACCACCGACATACCCATATAGATTACTCCCCCCCACCAACCCAATCGGATCCTCGCTAATGAACCGCCCAATCGACGGCTTGTAGTAGCGATTGCGGTAGTAGTAGAGGTCGGCGAAGTCCTGCTCACGTCCGGTATACTTCACCAGATTCGTGTTCGCGGTTCCCGCCGTGCCACCATACGGATCGTAGGTGTAATTGGCCACATAATTCTGCGCCGCATCGCTCAAGCGCAGGGTCGAACCCAAAGCATCGGTCACATAGCTCTGCACTACCCCACCAGTCACGCGAGCGTAATAGGCGTCTAGCTCTAACCCAGTGAGACGGTTCTCAACCACCGTCGCGCCGTTCTTGATCTGGATTGGATTCCAACCGTCATACAAGGTGCCGACGGTTCCTTTCAGCCGCCGCCGTCCCAATCCGTCGTACTTGTACGTGGCGGCGTTTGCGCCGGTGATCGACACCAACTGATCGCGGGCGTTCCAAGTGTAGGTGCTGGTCCCATCGCTTAACAGATTGCCGTTGGCGTCGTAGGTGTACGTAACCGCATCCCGCTTGGTCAGCCGGTTGTTGGCATCGTACAGCGCCACACCGATTGGCGTGGGATGGCCGGTGTTGGCCAAAGTTCCGCCGATGGCGGTGCGTTGACCGTTGGCGTCGTAAGTGTAGGTCAGTGTCCCAATCACCGTCGTCGCATCGGACTTCTTGTAGGTGATGCCGGTGAGTTGGCTGGCGTTATCATAGCCATACGTGATCTGGATGCCGTTGGGGAGTTTGAGGCTGGTTTGCCGTCCAGCGGTATCGTAGCCCATCGTCACGGTTTGCACGGCGGCAGGGATCGGCCCGCCACCCGCACCTGCGGCTTGAGAGATACTCGCCAGGCGGTTCGCGGCATCGTACCCGTAAGTGATCGCTGTTCCTCCACTGGGTGTCATGGTCCGGCGTAAGCCATTGGCGAGGTACGAATACGACACCGTCCCTTCCGGCGTCACTTCTTGTGTAAGTGTATCGAAGCGATTGTCATACGCACGAGTGATATTCCCAGCAATCGAGTCCTGCACTGCGGTCAGCCGGTTGGCTTTGTCGTAGAGGTAATTCGTGCTGCTGGTGTAGACCGGCGTCGCGGTCGAGGCCGCGCCGTAGCTGCTCTTGATGCGCCGTTGAAGGAAGTCGTAGTTGAATCCAGTGACTTGCCCCTTGCGGTCCGTGACGAAGAGGAGATTGCCCTCCGCGTCATACTTGTAGGATTCCACCTTGAGCAAGGGATCGGTCTTGCTGATCGCCCGATTGCGCGCGTCATATGCAAAGCGGGTGACTTGGTTTTTGGGGTCAGCAAACGTGAGCAGATTCCCATTGGCATCGTAGGCATACCGTGTAGTAAGCCCTTGGGGATCAATCTGCGCGGTGACCCGATCAAGCACATCGTATTCAGAACGGCTGAGCCGCCCCAAGGGGTCTCGCACTGAAAGAATACGCCCCACCAAGTCGGGAGTGAGCGTCACAATACGGTTCAACGGGTCTTTCACCTGGACCAGGTCGGGACCGTCATACGTGAACGTCGTGGTGAGCGGCGTCGCACCGTTATAACTGGTAGCGGTCAGGGGGCGACCCAGGGGGTCGTAGGTGAAGGTGGATTTATTGGCGAGCGGGTCAGTCACCTGCCGCAGATTCCCCAAGCTGTCATACGTCAGGGTGATCGTGCGGCCCAAGGGATCGGTGACGGTTTTCAACTGATTGTAGACCGGCTCGTAAGTATAGGTCCAACTCACGGCACTGGCCGTACCGAACATCCGCGTGATCTTGGTCACGTTCCCCTTGGCATCATATTGATACTCAGTCACCCGTCCCAGCGCATCGGTGATCTTGGTCACGAGATTGTTGGCGTCGCGTGTATAGGTGAGAGCTTGGGCCTCGGTTCTGCCGAATGCCTGCGTATCGGTGAGCGGATAGCTATTGGCGCTGTAGGTGAGCCTCCGCACGTCACCGCGCTCATGGGTCACATCCGTGCGGATCACCTTGCCAGTGGCATCAAGTGTGTAGGCAAAGAGATTGGTGGTGTTATCGGCGTAGGTTTGCTTGATGACCCGACCATTGGCGTCGTATTCATTGAGGACTTTGCGAATCAGCCGTGGGTCTTTCACCGTCAACATGCGATGCGCGGTGTCATACGTATATTCGGTGACCCCGCCGGCGGGGTTGGTGACTTTGAACAGACGGCCAGTGGTGTCGTAGTCATACCGCACGACACGCCCCATGTTGTCGGTGGTGGCGGTGACGCGGTTGCTGGCATCGTAGGCGAATTCGATCCAGCGCCCCTGCGGTGAGACTAAGCGGGTGATGTTACCTCTTGTGCTGGTGCGCATAATCGTAGTCTTGTTGCCATACCGGTCGGTGATGGAAGCTAATGGCGAGTACCATGGAAAAGATAGGACAGTTCCATCCTTTGTTTTCAGCAACCAAGTGCTGTTCGGTCCCGGGGTGATCTTCGATCCATGAAAAGCCGTGGACGAATTCGTGTGTTCAAACTCAGCATTTGAATAGCTAGTTCCTGGCGAAGTGCGCACGTAATGCACACGGCCACTATCGGGCAGAATCAGATCAACTTCTTGATATTGCTGAGCCGACCACAAAAAGATCGAGTACGGATGGTTGGCGCCAATACCAAAGGAGCGCCGATTGGCATCGTTCTGTCGATAGGTCCGGGTGATATTCAATGAGAGAATGTCGGGAAGACTCAAATCGGTGTTAATTTCGAGAAAGAGTCCGCTGTGGCAACTGACAGGATCGCCATCACGATCTGACGGAGACGGTCCACCCCCTTTTCCTGCGGAGCAGTCATCAGGCTTCGGGCCAGTAGCTGCCGGGACATTAGAGGAATTGAACATAGCCCCAGTAAATTCGTACACCGCTACTCCAGGATCGGGGACGACCTGTTTCCCATCCGCCGTTACCGCGCCCTCGCCGTAGGCAAACCAGCCTTTGGCACTGGGGTCGTAGTTCCAGAACGTGGCCCGGGCGCCGGGTTGTTCGCCACTATAATTCGGATAGATGATGCGCCCCCCGGTGGAGGCCGAGGAAGTGGTTGTTTCAATATGCGCGCCCCCCGGCTGTACCGTGAAATACACCGGAATCTCGAAGCCCGGCACGGGGAAGGGAGTTTGATCAATGGGGATCGGCGTCAACGACATTTCCGTGACGATCTTGCCTTCGGCATCACGGATGACGACCCCTGCGGGAATCCGTACTTCCAGTCCAGGAATATCCGGGTGCGTCAGCACTACCTCGCTGGTGGTTGGTGAGGGGATACGGACCGCGCGCTGGGTATCCAACACCGGCATCCAAATCGTGAAATCAAGGGCATTGAGGCCCGCTTTGACTTCCATGCGATATTCGAAGCGTCCGTAGCGCGTGTTCCCAGTGTCGGCGCTGCGTCCATCAATGAGGAGGATATGCTCTCCGACCGGCACACCCTTCAAGATAAATTCGCCATCCTTGTCGGTGCGTGTCGTCTGCCCAGCCATGCTCAGTGTCACGGTAGCGAGCGAGGTGCCGTTCATCTTGAGCACTTGCCCCGTGACCGCAGTCTCATTCGCACCCAGCGTCGCCTTACCGCCCGGCGCGACGCCCGGTAACGGCGTGTAGACGGGTTGGTCTTTGTCTTCCCCGGTCACTTTCATGCGTGCCAACACAATGTCGCGTGCGCGTTTGCTCATGCCATCTAACTGCTGCTGGCGATAGAGCTGGTGACGCAACACATCCCGGCTATGGGGGAATTTCCGCCCACTGCGCCACGAACCTTTGCGGTGGTCCGCGCCTGGTACCCACTTTTCATCATTGGCGGCGGCAGCTTCTTGCGCCGTGGCGTGACGGTCGTCTGCCGCTTGTATGGCGGACTCTGCCTCTGGCGTGGCCTCGGAATTGTCGGTGGTGGTCGGTGTTTGCCCTGTCGGGGTAGTGGCTTCAAGAGTGTCGGAGGTGGACGTGTCGCTTGAGCCAGCGACGGGGACACGTGAGGCGTCGGCTTCGGACAAGGTCCGCTGCTCCAATGTCTGGGTCTTGAACCTAATCGTGACCCAGTCGAGCAGTTGTTGCTGCTCATCCACCGCGCCGCGGACAATCAGGGTATAGTTGGCATTCGGTAGCAACTCTTGCATCGGGCGGATAAAGGCGACCAGTCCGCCTTCGGTTGGAGTCACTTTCACTGGCGTATGCCCGGCGGGTCCAATCAACACCACGGTCTCGGTATTCAGACTGGTGACGAGCAAAGGTTTGGAGAATCGCAGGGAGAGGGTCTTGTCGATGGCGACCGCAATCGCGGCGTTGACAGGATCGCTATCCACGACGGTGGGTGGTTCCGGGCGATTCAGCTCCGCCAGGGCGAGATCGGTCGATGCAGCGTCGTAGGGAAGGAATTGTTGGGTCTTGGAGTCGTAGAGTTCCGCCCCGGCCACCGGTACCCCATCAGTATCCACACCGCCCCAGATCAAGACATGGTGACTGGGAAGGAGCGTGGCAAGGTGACTCAGTCGTGCCGTTTCCAGTTTGGCATTGAAGCGTTCCACCTGAAGAGAGCGAGGATTGAAGAGTTCAGCGTCCGCGAGCGCGCTGCCCTCGACGTCACTGCCGCCCGTTATCAAGACGCGCCCATTGACCAACAGCGTAGCACCATGATGCGTGCGCGTTAGCAGGCCGAGATCGGTCAGTGCTTGGAACGTAGCCTTCTCAGGATCGAAGAGTTCGGCAGTGGAAATGGGGGCACCATCTTTTCCTTCACCCCCGAGCACCAACACTTGTCCATCAGGCAACAGGGTCGCGGTATGGTAGGCGCGTGCATGAAGCAGGTCGGTATCGAGGGTATGGAATTTTTTCCGCTCTGGATCGTAGCGGCGTGCGGTGGCGACAGCGCCGGTTATGCCTTCTCCTCCCAACACCAGCCACTGTCCATCCGGGAGAAGAGTTGCGCTCGCCCCGGTGGTGGCAATACGCAAAGACTGCGGCAAACGAGATGAGGACGATTGCGCGCTAGCCTCGAAAACAATTGCCAGCAGTAGGCAGACGCTGAGGAGCGTTCGGAGGCCGTTGAGGGCGTGGGTGTGGAGTTTACTCAGTTGGGTGTCTGTGGGTGATGCCATTTTCATCGCACGGTTCCTTTGTCTTGTGACTGTGTCCAGTGTGGTGTCTTGCTTCTTCCCGTTGGGGTGAGGGCTCATTGGGTAATCAGCCGGGTGTTGATGGTGCCGGTGGCGAGATTTTCGGGCGTAATCCAGACCGTGTACGGCCCGGTGACCGGCAAGTTCGTGAGATTCAGGGTCCCCGTGGTCCCGGCCCCGCTGGAGTAATACAGAGAGGTATAAGTCAATTGCGTGCCGTCCGGTCTATACACATAGATGTACGTGTAGCCGGGGAAGGTATCGCCAGTGAGCACGAGACTGAGGTTCTGAGCCGCCGTGCCGGTGAACGTGTAGCGGGCATTCTGGCCTACGCGTGTAGTAGTGAAAGCCGTGGGAGTCGCACCATTAAGCGTTAAAGTCGCGGTCTTATCGGCACTGAGCCAGAGCTTGAAGGTACTCACCCAGTTCCCGTTGTCTACCCAGATTGTATAAGTTCCCGATGCTGGAAGGGTGGGGAAGTCGCAACTATCGCCGCCGTTGCTAGCGTAGAACGTACCGCAACTCACTAAGGTCGTCCCGTCAGGTTTGTAGACCGTGATTGAAACGCGCTGATCCGCTGGCGTGGTTACAAGGTTGGTGACGCCAAGACCCAGATGCTGCCCCGCTGTTCCCGCGAACGTGTAGCGTCCATTGCGTCCTAAGGGCAGACTCACGGCCGTGGCTGCCCCATTGATCGCGACGGTGCCCGTGGCATCCGTCCATAAGGTGGTGCTGATGGTGCCGGTGGCAGGGCCGCTGGGGGTGATCAGGACGGTATAGGTCCCGGTGCTGGGAAGATTGCTCAGGCTCAGGTTATCCACGCTGCCCGCCCCGCCAGAGTAGTAGAGAGAAGTGGAGGTGAATTGCGTGCCATCCGGTCTATAAACGTAGATGTAAGTGGTGCCAGGGAAGGTGTCGCCGCTCAGCACGAGACTCAGGTTCTGGCCCGCCGTGCCGGTGAACGTGTAGCGGGCGTTCTGCCCCACCCTCGTAGTGGTGAAGGTCGTGGGTGTCGCACCATTAAGCGTTAAAGTCGCGGTCTTATCGGCACTGAGCCAGAGCTTGAAGGTACTGGCCGCCACGCCGTTGTCCACCCAGACTGTGTAGGTTCCTGTGGTGGGGAGGAGTGGCAGATCACAACTATCCCCGCCATCCTCGGCGTATGCTAGTCCGCAGTACTTCAAAGCCGTCCCGTCAGGTTTATAGACGGTAATCGAAACGCTTTTGTCGGCTGGCGTCGTCACGAGATCAGTGATGCCCAACCCCAGAGTCTGGCCAGCTGTGCCCGCGAACGTGTAGCGTCCATTGCGGCCCAAGGGCAGACTCACGGCCGTGGCTGCCCCATTGATCGCGACGGTGCCCGTGGCATCCGTCCATAAGATGGTGCTGATGGTGCCGGTGGCAGGGCCGCTGGGGGTGATCAGGACGGTATAGGTCCCGGTGCTGGGAAGATTGCTCAG
>JANMSE010000293.1:0-5565 GCA_031389045.1 Deltaproteobacteria bacterium
CCACGCCCGACCCCAAAGTTGAGTCGTCCACCACTCAGGATGTCGAGCATGGCGAAGTCCTCGGCCTTGCGGAGCGGGTGCTCAAACGGCAGCAGACTAATCGCGCTGCCAAGGCGCATGCGGGTAGTCTCCCGCGCCAACGCCGTGAGAAAGAGCTGCGGACTCGGACATATCCCAAACGAGTAAAAGTGCTCTTCCCCCATCCACACGGAATCAAACCCGAGCTTCTCCGCGTGAATCACAAAGTCCAACGTCTCTTGATAATAGACAACCTCATTCTGACGGTCGGGAAAAAAGTCAAACAGTGTGAACAGTCCAAATTGCATGATGAACCTCCTGACTTTCCTGTTGTGTCTACCATGATACAGCTTGCGCGCGGAAAATCGCCGAGTCCCTGTCCTCCCCCAACAATCCCCGTTTCCCCGTTTCCTTTTTCAGCGGTTTAGTCTTTTTCTTCTCGCTTCTTGCCCCGCAACCAAAAATGGTAGGTCGCATTAAACCCCATCGTCGTGGTAAAGGCACGCACGTTGCGAATGATGCGCACGGCTTGCCACACCGTCCGCTCTCGCGGCTCGGCGACGCGCGTCAGAAACGCCAGGGACAGCAACCGTAAAGAGGACGAGACGAAAAAGAGAATAAAGAAAGGACTCCATGACAGTTCCAGAGTTTTGAGCCAGTCCGGCAAATGTTTGAGCGCGAAGCCGCCAAGAATCGGCGCGACCACCGCCATGAGTCCAGCCGCCGAGTTGAACGTCGAGAAATAGATCGAGCGATGCGCCGGGGGCGAGATTTTCAACACCAGATTGCCGGTGCACAACCGGATGCCCGACCAAAAGATGCCGCCTTGGATATGCAGCCAGACAAACCACCAGAAGCTGTCACGACTCGTGAATATCCAGCCATAGGGAATCAGCGCGGCGAAGAAACTCGCGAGCAGCAGAATCGGCTTGTTCGTTTCACGGTCAGAGACACGGCCCCACAGCCGCACGCTGAGCAAGTCCGCGACACTGGAGAGGACGCTAAACAGCGCGACACTGGCATAGCTGAGCTTGAGCGTCTTGAACATGTACACCGCGAAAAACGGCGCGGTGAAATAGACCGCGAAGTTCCACACCAGCGTGAAGATGAGGAACGCGCGAAAATTCTTGTCTTGAAATGGCAGTCGTAGCCGCTGGCGAAAAGGCTGCTGGTCATCGCCTTCTTGCAGCGGTGGTTCGTAAATGCGGGACTGAATCAACAGGCTGACCACCCCGCATACGACACCAAGGGAGAACAAAATCCGTAGCGCATCCATCTCGCCTTTGGGATGACTATCCTTCCAGACATCGAGAAAATACCCGCCGATCAAGGTCGCCACCAGCGCGGCCACACCCAGGACGGCGTTGCGGCGGCCAAAGTATTGTCCGCGCTTTTCTTCATGGACAAGGTCCGCCATCCACGACATCCACGCCAGGTTATTGATCGCCGTGCCAATCTGCGAGAGGGCGATCACCCACATACTGAGATAGAGGAGCGAGCGCCGTGAAGAGATATAGAAAGGCGCGAGGATCACCGCGAGCCAGATCAGTCGCGCGAAGATCCCGCCCATTAAGGCCAGTGGCCGCCGCCGACCGATGCGCTCAATCAGATAGGTGGAGAAGACTTGGGCAACATTGGCGACCAACGGAAACGCCGCCAACAGCCCGACTTGCACCTCACTGGCTTTGAGGGCGAGCGCATAGCCCACAAGAAACACCCCGCCAGTGAGATTGGCATAGAGGTTGGCGAAAATCCCGTCCCAGACCGAGAGGCGCAAGGCTCTTCGCACGAGCGGCGAATCGGTCACGACGGGAATCCTTTTCTCTTCTTCAGGGCGCGCTCTTCAGCGTGGTCGCGCAATGAGCTGCAACAAATGCGGGTGCAGCCGTCCGTTACTGGCGACGAGTCCTTGCAGCAAGGTTTTCGCCTGGTTGAACTGGATGGGCGTGCCATCAAGATGAGACACGGCGCCACCAGCCTCTTCAATCAGCAGCACTCCGGCGCAAATATCCCATTCATTCTTGGGCACGAGCGTGAACGTCGCGTCCGCGTCCCCGGATGCGATCAACGCCATTTTATAGGCGGCGCTGCCGGTTTGGCGGACTTGGAAATGCGGGGTGAAATTCTTCCATTCGCCGCGTTGCGTCTCCGACCGACTCGCCAGGATCGTTGAGTCCTTCAATTGTGCCGCTTGTGAGACCTGGACGCGACGGTCGTTGCTCCACGCGCCTTGCCCACGCACCGCCCAGAACAGTTGCTCTTGAATCGGATTATACGCGACCCCAACCACCGGTTTCCCATCCTCCACCAAGGCAATGGAGACCGCCAGCTCCGGCACTTTCTGGATGAACTCCTTGGTGCCGTCCATCGGATCAATGACCCACACGCGCCGACGCGACAGGCGCGCTGGGGAATCAACCGTTTCCTCCGATAGCCAGCCGTCATCGGGAAACGCCCCGTGGAGAATCTCGTGAATCTTGTGGTTGGCTTCACGGTCCGCGATGGTAACCGGACTATCCTTGCCTTTGTAATCAATGTCATACCGCGTGTGATAATGTGAGCGAATAACTTCGCCAGCGGCGCGTGCCGCCGTGAGCGCGGAGAGACGTTCTGGTTCCCATTGCACTGTGAGTGTTCCTCTTATTTCTTTTTCTTCAGTCGTTTTTGGTACTCTTTGGTGAGTCCGGCCAGCAACTCCTCGCGCCGATCATACAAGCGCTTGTGCGGACGTGGCGCGTGACTGGCCACAGCGTAAGCGGTCATCAGCGGCAGGGCAACGGTGGCATCGACATAACAGACGACGGTATCCGGGAGCGCGTCGGGATCCACTTTTCCCCAGGTCACGCCCTCACTAGGAGTGGCACCAGACAGCCCGCCGGTATCAGGCCGGGCATCAGTCACCTGGATGTAGTAGTCATGGCCATTCTCCGCGAGGCCGAGTACCTCTTGAATTTGTGGCTCGGTTTGCAAGGCGAAGTTCTTGGGTGAGCCCCCGCCCAGTATCCATATTCCGCTTTTGCCTTTGCGTTTCTTGGCATCGTAGACAATCGCGGCGGTTTCATTGACATCGCGTGACACGTCGAACACCAGGCCGTTGCCTTCCAGCGCCTTCGCGGCCACGTTCATGCCAATGGAACTGTCACCTGGAGATGAAGTGTAAATCGGCACGCCATATTCGGCGGCGACCGACAGCAACGAGCGGCGTTTCTGCCCCAGCGCCTTCTCGCGTTCCCGCACGTAGCCGCCCATGCGATAGTGGAACTCCGCCGTGCTCATCGGCTTTTGGAACTCCGGCGCGGTGATGGCCTGGCGAAAGAACTCGTCGGTCTTCAGCAAGACGTCATAGTTGAAGAAGATGTCATAAATCCGCACGATGCCTTCCTCTCGTAGCGTGACGTCACTCAGGAATGGTGATCCTTGGTGCATGGTGAGGCCGATGCCGAAATGGGTATCGTGATAGAGGTTGGCCCCAGTCGAGACCATCCAGTCAATGAAACCATGCTCAATGAGCGGAATGAGACAGGAAATCCCCAGCCCGGCGGGAGTCAGCGCGCCGGTGAGCGTCACACCGATCGTGACATCGGGCTCCAGCATTTTGCGGGTGAAGAGGTGGGCCGCTTCGCGCAGCCGGGCCGCGTTGTAGGCTTGAAAAGTCTGGTCAATCAGGTCGGTGACCGAGATGGAACGATCCACTGGACGTGGATCAATCTTCGGACCATACGAACGGCGCTGCTGTCGAGCCATGCGATCTCCCTTATCCGCGAAAATGGACGCCTACATACCATCTCCACGGCAGGGAGGCCAGAGTAGCGCGCCCGCGGCTTCGGTGTTCGTCGCGAGAGTCACTCATTAAGCGCGACCAGATTCGCCCGAATCCAATCAGCAAACTCGACCTCGACTACACTCCCTTCCGCTAACCGTAACATCGTCATCACACACGACGGATCATCAGCTCCTAATTCGTATCCGTTCAAGGTGAGAAATAACTCCGTCACGGTGAATGCCGCGCGTTTATTGCCATCCACGAACGGATGATTACGCACAATGCCATAACCGTAAGCCGCCGCGAGCGCGGCGACATCAGGCGTGCCATACGTCGCCACGTGCTGAGGGCGCGCCAAGGCGGACTGTAACAAACCCAGATCACGCAGTCCTATGGCTCCGCCGTGCTCAGCAAGCTGTTCTTCATGGAGCGCGAGAACGACGGCCTCCGCGACCCAGACGAAATCCTTCATTTCGCCAGCTCGCGCAACACGGCGCGCCGCTTCTTCATGATCTTTCGGGCCGCCGACATTTGCTGCTCGAATTCCGGACTATACGGAGTCAGCCGAAAGCCGTCCGGCGATTCCGTCAGAAATAACGTGTCCCCTTTTTCAAGATGCAGTTTCGCCAAAGCCTCCTTGGGGAGAACGACTCCCAAAGAGTTGCCAATCGTCGTCAGCTTGAGGGTCACCATGATAGCTCCTGTTATGACGTGAGTAATAACACCATAACCGCGGGAGCAATGACTGTCCACGTTTTGTACGGCTCGGTGTTCTCGACAATCGGTCCGAGAGGGTTAGGGCTGCGTTGGGGATAAGTGACTAAATCGCCACTTAATCAACGGCGGCGTCACGAGCGTCGTGAGCACCACCATAATCACCACCGCTCCGTAGGTCGCGGAGTCGATAATAGGCTTCCCATGCAGCATAAGACTGGCCCCGATGCTGGCGAAAATCAGTCCGACTTCGCCACGGGGGATCATACCCAACCCAACCGCGATCCGGTCCACTCCTGGCTTCAAGACGCCCAGGCCACACACTTGTTTGCCAATAATAGCCACCAGCGTCAGGACCAGTGCGAAGGCTAGAATATCGCCACGCACAAAATCGGGCAGATTGACGCGCGCCCCCATCGTCACAAAAAAGATCGGCACGAGAAAATTCACCAGCGGCGAAATCAGTTCTTCAATGGAGACATTCTCGTGTCGCGCGGAAAGTTCCTGGTAATGCACCGGCTCAAGAATCAGCCCAGCGGTAAACGCGCCCACGATTGGCGCGAGACCGGCCAGCCCCGCCAACGACGCGAAGCCAAAGCACATGACCAAACTGGTCGCGAATAAGATGCCTTCACTGCGTAACCGCGACACCAAGCGGAAATAGTAGGGCACCAGCATGCGTCCCAGCGTGACCGATACCAACAAAAATCCCATTGAGAGCCCCAACACCCGCGCGATAGCCCCGACCTCGACCGCAACCCCAGCCTCCGCCGCGGCAATGACGCCACTGACCGTGGCCAGCACCATTAACCCCAGCACGTCATCAATCACCGCCGCGCCCAGGACGATCTTGGCCTCATCCGTCGCCACGCGCTTGAGGTCAATCAGCACCCGCGCGGTGATACCGACACTGGTCGCGGTCAGGGTCGCGCCCACATAGACATGGACGAGGCTGTCAGCGTGCGGAAGAAAATACGCGCCGACACCCCACCCCAAAAAGAACGGGACGACGACGCCCAGGACCGCGACGAAAACGGCTGAGCCGCCAACACGCAACATGTCGGGACTGG
>JANMSE010000039.1:0-15643 GCA_031389045.1 Deltaproteobacteria bacterium
CGGTCAGCTTCTCTCGCGGCACAGCAGGCTGGCGCCTCTCTTAGTATGACCTGGCAGTCTCAATCGGACGCGCCGAGTTGCGCGGATTGCGGGTCGATTATGATTCGCAATGGGCCTGTTACAAATGTCTCAATTGTGGAGCCACGAGCGGATGTTCGTGAGCACACTCACCTCAACCGCACACTTGGGGGGGGATGGAGGCGGGACGCTGGGCTGTGGAGAGAGGGGAAACGCCTCCTGGGGAGAAGGCCGGATCACCGGGCGGGGCATCACGAGAGATGCCCCGTGACGGTGCAAAAAAGAGGGGATTTGTCTCCCCTCGGCAAAGAGTCAGTTGCTTAACATCATCGGCATCCGTTCTGGATACGCATACGAAATACCATAGACGAGATGTGGACCAGCGGTTTTGGCCATGGTGACTTTTGTCACGCCAACATACGGAGAGATGTGCAACACGAAGCCGTTTTTCGCGGTCAGCAGGCGCGGCATTTTTTTCACCTCATCGGTCGAGTGCGACTCCATTAGTGTCCAACCTCTTTCGGCGAGTTCACGGATTCCGCCTCATCCGCTTGATCGAGCAAATAGCCTAACTCATGCAGCGCTTCATTGACGTGAAAGGCAATGGCCAACAGAGATCCGTAGGCGTCTTCGTCAGGTTCATGGAGCTTCAGGTGGTCGTTAACCACAACCAATAACTCGCGGAGTTGCTCTTCGACATTACATAAATGGTCACATGAGGCCATGCTTCCCTCCGTTCCCCCACCAGGGAAGAATCAGTGCGCCGATCTTAGCCGACAACCCCTAGATCGCCTAGAGCCCCGCCCGGAATGGGCTTGCACTCGCCCACGCTCCACCGCTACCGTAGCCTCTGGATACCGCATCCCATCAGCAACAAATCCGCCACCGGGGTGGTGGTACGAAAAGATCAAACTTCTGGAGGTTCTCGTGAAAACTCATCGTCTCGGTCACCCTCTGACACTTCTCACTTTTTGTGTATTTCTCGCCATTATCGCTCCCGCTCGCGCGGACAACCCGCTGTTTCAACAAGGCCAAGTCTTCGAACAAGAGCAACACTGGACCGAAGCCTTCTCCGCCTACTCGGAACTCATCAAACAGGAACCCACGCACGCGGCGGCCCATTATCGCTTAGGCGTGGTGAGTGACCGTTTGGGATCGACGGAAAATGCCCGCCAGTTGTATCAGGAGGCACTGCGGTTGCAGCCTGACATGGCCGAAGCCAAACAAGCCCTGGAGGGGTACTATATGCGCCAAGGCGTGGCGTTTCGGCTCAATAAACAATCGGATGAAGCCCTGCGCGCCTTTCAACACGCGTTGACCTATAATCCGTCCTCCGCCTCAACGCATTTCGAGGTCGGACAAGAATTCGAGCAACGTAAACAATTCGACGAGGCGCTTTCCGCGTACAAAGAGTCCCTGAAGCTTGATCCGAATAACAGTAGCCCGCATATTCGCTTGGCGACGATCTACAGCACCCAAGGACAGTACGAACAAGCGACCCAAGCATTTCAAGAAGTGCTGCGTCTCAATCCCAGGGACCCCGCCGCGCATTACGGCTTAGGCGTCGCCTACAACGCGCAAGGGCAACGGGAACAAGCGCTCGCATCACTTAAACAGGCCGTGCGGCTCTATCTCATCGCTGGGAAGCGAGAAGAAGCTCGGCCCGCGCATACACTGCAAAAAGAACTGGAATCGCAACAAGGGACGCCCACATCACCAGGACGAAAGAAGAAGTAGCCCCGTCTGAGATTGCTATGGGGGGCGGCGGAAGAAGTCGTCAGAAGCAAGAGTCGAAAGGGTGTGGCGCGGACAGGGACCGGAACCCGTTCGGAGGAGAGCCCGTAGTGAGGAAGAAGTGTCAGTGCCTGTTTCACTCTCCGTGGCACTGTCCCGTCCGCGCCTTGCTTAATCTATCGGAGCGCGCGCGCAAATCTTAAATTATTCCTATGGGAATTCTTTTCCCGCCGCGGGAAGCAGTGGAAAGAGCGCCGAGCACAGACGTGCCAAGGCTTGGGCAGCCGCGGCCCGACTGCGTTTGAGCGCCAACAGCGCGGGCAGATGATGCGGATGGGTCACCAGATGGAACGCCGCTTTGAAGGCACGCACGTCACCATCCGGGGTCGTCAACCCCTTTACCATCGGCAACCGCATATCAACGCCATCGAGAATCACGCGCAGCACGAGAAACGGTAATCCCCGCCGAGCGGCAAAGGCGGCATGCACCCCGCTCTCCATTTCCACGGCGATGGCTCCAGTCTCTTGGCCACGCCGCGTTTTCTCTTCTGGCGTAAACAGAATGGTGGGACTCGTCAACAACGCCCCGTCCGCCGTCGGCACGTCGGCTTTCGTAGCGGCTGTTCTTGTATAGGAAAGGAGCTGCGTATCCACGGGGAACCTCAGAAGCCGCGTCTCGTCGAAACGCATCTCGTCATCCATTGCGGGCATGGACACCGCGGGAGCAAGCACCAGTTGCCCGGTCGTGAGTCCTGGCACGAGCGCGCCGGCGCACCCGACAGAGAAGACCGCGGACAACGGCGTATCGAGAAACTGGTTCACCGTGCGCTGTGTCCGGCGGGGTCCGATCCCCCCCGTCACAACCATCACCTCGCGCTTGCCCGCAACCCCACGCCAGACTCGTTCCTGTTCCCGACGGACATGTCGTAAGACCGACCGTACCGCCGCGCTCTCCCACGCTAACGCGGTAAAGATGGCAATGGGGGCACTATCCGTCGTCGGAGGGGTGGACATCTTGAGATATTCCTCTTTGTCACCGATCACGCCAGCCAATACGCATGCCGGTGACATGTCGAAGAGCGGAATCCACCGTCATCGCGCCATACAACAACCCGGCAAGAGGCAACGTCCAGACCCAATTCGCCGACAGGCCAAAAAAGCGCACGGCGGGCTGATACACACACGCCATCAGTATCCAGGCCCCCAGGCCGGCTACTCCCACCATCACCGAGGCTAATGACGTTGCCGCGATGCCACCACTCGACGCCATCATACTCCAGACCATCCCCACCATCAGCCAGAGGGGCGGGACGAAGAACATCAGCAGCAACCCAAGTACCGCGCCAGCCAACCGGACCCACGAATACCGCAGTTCGGTGAACGCCGTGCGCCGCACCATGATCCACAGAGACGCAACGGAATCATAGACCCGCAAACTCTCCACTTCCGTTCGACTCAGGGCAAGCTGGAGTGGCACTGCCTGTGCCTTGATGCACCGCGCGAGGCTGACATCATCAATGATCCGATCACGAATGCACGCAAAGCCACCAGCGCGCGTGAGGGCTTCAGTCGCCAGCAATACACATCCGCCAGCCGCCGCGGCCACGCCACTGCGACGATCATTCACTTGGCGCATCGGGTACAGTAAGTGAAAAAAGAACACGAACGGAGGAACCAGCAAGCGCTCGGCTTGCGACACGCACCGTAACCGCGCCATCCGACTATTGAGGGCCAGTTGGCGCTGTTCACTTTCCGAGACGAGCCGACGCAGAGAACTTGGCGCGTGGCGAATGTCGGCATCCGTCAACAACAAATACTTCGGGTGCCGCGTGCTCAGCGCAAACGTTGCCCCCTGTTCTAACGCCCAGACCTTACCGACCCATCCCGCCGGGAGGTCTTTCCCCCGAACAACATGGAGGCGATCAATGGCGACAGTCTCATGCGCGAGCGCGCGCGCGATCTCAGCGGTTCCGTCTTGCGAACGGTCATCGATAACAACCACCATGAAAGGGCCAGGATAATCCTGCCGCAGCAGCGCGGGCAACGTCTGGGGTAACGAGTCACGCTCGTTGCGCGCGGGGACCAAGATGCAGACAGAGGGCCATTCATGAGGCGGCGATGGCATCGGTTCATCATCGCCCACGGGTTGGAAGTCCCACGGACGCGCGGGGTGCAGCCATATCCCCAGCCAGATCAGCACCGACACAAGACCGAGCAGTACGCCAAGGACCACCACCCTACCCTCAGAGCCCCTTCACGTACCCATGCTCGGCATACCACACAACCGCTTTGCGCAACGACTCTCGCACCGGGGTCTGTGGCAATCCGAGATCCCGCACGGCTTTGGTGGCGTCAAAGAACATTTTCTTTTTACTGAGTTTCACGCCGACCGGAGGGATAGAGGGCTCGCGCCATGGCCACAAGCGCGCCAGCGCGGCATCAACGTATGCGGCCGACAACGCCAATGCGTACGGCACGCGAAAACGTGGCGCGGGGAAATTGGTCAACTCGGACAAGATCATAAGAATTTGCGGAAGGGTCAGGTTGGCATTGCCCAGGATATATTTCTCGCCAACACGCCCCTTTTCCGCCGCTAGTAAATGTCCGGCCGCGACATCGTCCACATCGACCAGGTTGAGACCAGTCTCAATGAATCCCAGCATCTTCCCATTGAGGAAATCCACGATCATCTTCCCAGTCGGCGTCGGCTTCAGATCAGCGGCACCCACCGGGGTACTCGGATTCACGATCACGACCGGCAGTCCTTCTTGGACCGCGCGCAGCACCACTTGTTCAGCCAGAAATTTGCTCCGTTTGTAATGGCCAATCATATCAGCCAGGACCACGGGCGTGGTTTCCGTGCCTGGGGTGCCATCCTTGGGGATGCCCAGGGTCGCCACCGAGCTCGTATAGATCACTTTCTCGACATGCTGTTCACGCGCGGCCGCCAAGATGTTCTCGGTGCCGGTGACGTTACAAGCGTATATCTCGGCTTTGCGACGGACCCACAACTTGTAGAGCGCGGCCACATGATACACCTGCTGACAGCCCGCCGTGGCGCGAGCCACCGCGTCTCGATCGCAGATATCGCCATGATAGATTTCCACGGGCATATCGCGAATGTTGGAACGATCCGCGTCTGGACGGACCAGAACCCGCACCTCATGGCCCGCGCGCACTAACGCACGCAAGACCGCGCCCCCGACAAACCCCGTTGCTCCAGTGAGTAATGCACGCATGAGCACTCCCCCCTAAAGGCGGACCCAGGGACTGTCAAGGGGGCGAGGGGTGAAAGCCAGGATTGCGTTGACACGGAAAAGGAATCGAAGAAGCAGCGGCGGGGAGAAACAGAATGTGTAATCCGAAAGTCGCCTAAAGCCGCGACGTCCCCTATTTCTTATTTCTGGACAAACCCCCGTTCAGATCGTAGAGGTCCTCGCCTTCCTCCGTACCGTGCGGCAGCAGCAGAAATACAACTTAGAAGCCTTCGATTTGAACGAGCTTGACGCGCCCGGATGCGCCGCTCTTGATGGAAACCGCCGACTTCCGACACGCGAAGTGTTTTGCGACCAAGGCAACCAGCTCCTCGTTGGCCTTGCCATCCACGGGCGGTGACTTGAGCTGCGCCTGCCAAATGCCACCGCTAGTTGACTCCTCCAGTGAGCTGACCCGTGCGTTGGGTTTGACCTTTACCTGGATTGTTCTGACGGCGACCTTTGTCGCGCTCATTGTACGCTCCATCGCCGAGTGCGCATGAACGCTCAGCATCAAGCACGTAGTCCAACCGTACCTTTTCGCCTTTACTCAGAGCCGCTCGTGGCCTGCGGTCTGGCTATGCTTTTGTTAGGATGCATTGAAAAATGCCCTCCGTTCTCAACGTCAGAACCCCAGCCATGACCGGACTGCAACTTCTACCTTTGCTAATTGTCCGGCCGATAAGACCCCGAGTCGGCGGATCAATTTTGCGTGAGGGATCGTCACTAAATTCTGTGCATCGAACACCCCCGTACGGAGAAAGGACACTGGGACGGCGACTTCAAACCGCGTCCCTCGCGCGCTGGTCGTGTGGGCAACGACCGTTGCTAACGAACGGTCCTGGTCGAGTGCTGGCACACTGAGCACGAGGCAGGGGCGGACCTTTGCTGCCAAGCCGAGATCCACCATCCATACTTCTCCTCGCTTAGGGCTGCTCATCGTGCGCCTCTCGGCGGTCAAGTTCGAGAAAGAGGGATTCCGCGTTCAAGACTAGTTCTTCATCAGAAAGGGAAGGGAACTCAAACTTGACCGTGCGCTGGAGAATCTCCCACGCAACCGCCCGCTGCTCCGTTTCGGGCAAAAGGTCAAAAGAGTTCAACAACTGCTGGACCGATGGCATCATACGATGGTTCCTCGCACGCTTATTCAAAACGAAAGCGCTCAATTGTTCAATCGGGTGACAAGACTTCCTGGGCATTCCGAAGCCTAACACCGAATGCTGAGGGGCACGAACGTAGAGAGCGTCCACTCCAACGGCTGGTTGGGCGCGGCGTTGTCAGTGGGTAACACGGATGTGAACATAGTCTTTGGCTTTCTGTTCTTGATGCAGCCCTGAGTATACACGAACTTCAGAGCCGGGATGGTCACCTGTGGGCCAGCCTATTTTTATTACGAGCGCTGGATTTCCGGTCGGGGCAACGATCTCATCAAGTATCTTGTCGTTATCCGTACCGATCTGTCCATCACCGATACCTTTGATGACCGTGCTTGAATTGGTGAGCGATGGAAAACTGTCACGCTTTAACCATTGGGCCACGTCCTTGATTGATGGCGCTGAGTTACAAAGCTGCCACTGAAATTGTCTCAACTGATGCCTTTCTTGATCTTCATAACTGTACAACAGAAGACCAAGGTACTGTACCCTCTCGGGCAACACCTCCTTCTGCTTTTGAGTGAAACTCCCTCACTTACCATTCGATCTCTTTAGTTTTGCTTGACATAATATCCCGCGTCGATAATCTCCAACTTTGAGTATCTTGCCATGGTCGTCGATTTGAGGACGAATAATCATAAAGCCAATGTCACCGCCTGTCACTCTTTCTGTCTCGCGCCTATGTAGCGTAACGTCAGCAATCAATCCACGCGCTAATTTACTTACAAAGTCATACCTTAGATCAGAAAAAGCTTTCCTTAGATCTGTAAGAAAGGCTTGCTCAATGTGATGCCCCTGGCTTGCCGTTCTCAGTGCCTTTGCGAGCTTTCCATGAAACATCTGCGTAATGAACTCCTCGTGGACTCCAGGGTAATCGTCCTTAATCTCGTTTCGTAGGCTTTCTTCCGCGGCGTTCCAGCAATCGGAGACGACCTTGAGCGTACTGTAAATTTTCAGGATTTTTCTTGAGCCAAGATAGCGCATTGGTGGTATTGAAATGCACGCCTAACGGCTCGGCGATCAGCGGCGCGAACGCAGTCAGTGTCCGCTCCCGGCACAGTTAGGCATCTTCTGGGTAGGAATCAAAGAGCCAACGAGTCAATCCTTCTTCTTGTTAACCTTATCTTGAAACAAATCTGCGAACGTCGGATTCCGCGGACGCGTTTCAGACTGAGAAGGTTGAGGCCGCTCTGGCTGAACAAGGGGTTCGTCCGTGGCACGCTTCTCTCTTGTGTCGGAGGTTGCGGTTCCAGACTCAAGGTCGATGCCAAGTTGCCGAGCCAAGATCGTCTGGTATGCGCTACTGATGTTTTCTTCGACCGTCTCTACGTTTGGAAGCAGGTCTATAGCTGCCTGTGTTGGCCGAACATCGAGAGCCGCTTTGGAGACGTCCTTGATGCTTATTCCTAGTGCGCTCAGTCGGACGGACAGCGGCGGATGAGAATCGGTCGGGTGGCTTAAATGAGTTTCGGCGATTCCATCAAGCGCATTGGGAGCTGCGTGCTCGGCAACGATCTCCGCATACGTTTTGCTGGCGTTTACAAAAGCCTTACGCTCTTGCAGGGCTGCTACTGCCGCCTCCGCACGCCTTCCCATACGCCAGCGAAGGCGTGAACCTTAGTCAGGGCTGAGGCCACGGTTGCGGAGTTCGTCACGACCACTCCTTGTTGGTCAGCCGCAAGTTCTCGGATGCGGCTGATTCGGCTCTCCGCAACCGTGAAGCACTCTAAGAAGTAGCTCAGAACAGCGATTGCTGGGAGAAGAGCGATCATCTTAGGGTCTTCGCCGCCGGTCTCTAGGAGGGACGCTATAGCTGAGGCGGTACCACGATAGATCGGAAAGAATTTCTGACTGAACTGAGTGTCTAGTCCTTTGTAGTGACCAAGCTCATGGCCAATGACAGACGAGAATTCGTCTTGGTTCAGGATTCGGCAAAGAGGAAGCGAACAGTAAAGGGTTCGGCCTGATAGCTTTCCGCTAAGACAGACAACGTCGGCTTCCGTGACAAAGAAGTTCGGATCCAGTCCAACTACGACGTGCTCAGGATGGAGGGCACCGAGCTGCTTGGCGATCTCCTCTACTCGTTGATATAGAGCAGGGGCCTGTTTGCGGGTGATCATGGTTCCAATGACAAATGTTTCAGCTTGTCGAACGAGTGAGAACACGCCGGAAATCACCGTTGCGATTCCCAAGAACGCCCCTATACCAATCGCGATGATAACGCCTACGTGGACTCGTCCTACCAACGCAGATTCGCCGTAGTAGATCGCGCCCATTGCGACAGCAGCATGGACGAGGACTAGACCAACCAGCACTACAGCTGTGAGATAGAGACCCGGTTTGAAGAGATACAGCAGGAGCCGACGATTCAAGCGTGCCGCAGAACCCGCAAGCCGGATTCCAAGAACAAGCGCCAGACCCACTACGCCCGCCCAGAGAGCACTGGCGCTCATCAGGTTCAAATTTCGGTTAGGGGAGCAGATATTTCGGATCTCAATCCGCAATGAATCCGGAGTCTCGCAAAGTCGGTCAATAGACAGTTGTGAGAGTACGCTAGCATCCGCGTCACGGACTTTTTCTCGTATAGCCGAGTGCAGTTGTGAATTGAAATAGGCTTGGATTCCCTCAGCGACAGTAAATCCTATCGCAGGAACGCCGAGAAGAAGGCCGAATAGCCACATCCGATTAACCATAACTGGATATTCCTGGCTTGTGAGAGTGATGCCAAACGCCCGTGGTGAGCGGCGGCCCACTTGTAATTATGCCTGGCACGGGAAAAAAGCGTTTCGGGTGGGCCGTCCGCTCCACTACGATGTTAGAAGTTTTTACACCCATGTTATCGTGTTGTCATTCGGAGAAGATGTCTATCAGATGTTTTCTCAGCACGTGTTTGGAACGTTCAAAACCTTCGACGATGGTTCGTAGCTCCGATAGCTGGACAAACTTTGTACGGTCTTCAAAGGTTCGTAAATTCTCTTTCATGATCAGAAGATCATAACGTTCAGGCGCGTTCGAGAGGTCCACGGCAAAGTAAAGCGTCCCATGATGTATAAAGAAGCCCCGGCAGTCCTTGAGATGAGTGAGCCAACTCGTATCTTGTTCTGCCTCCTCGATTACCTTCGTTAACTCTGACCAATGTTTATTTTTTGGAATGGGTTTTCCAGCATGGTGATGAAGGAGAGCAAAAAACTTAAGGAGTAGTTCACCACATGCTTTCAGCTCAAACAGTAGAGAATCGAGATCCACTAAAATTCCGTACTGCAGTTCCTGTGGAATGGGAAATGCGTACCCCTCGCGTTCGTTCGTCCACTCATGATGAGACGCTCTACCTTCGAGCGCCGCCACTAGTTGTGCATATCCCTCATTCAGGCGCCTGGAGATGACCGGTAACATTGCGAGACGAGTGGACAAGTGCAGCGAGAGCTGGCTTGCAGAATCACCAGGATGTGTGGTGCGTCCCTCGCGTACTGCCTCATGTATAGCATTCCATATTGGCAGGACCCATGGATCGGTGACTTTCATGTCGATATGAAGCCATTGTGAAACCACCGGGTTGTTCCTTCATCTAAGACTTCTAACTACTGAATTTACTGCCACCCCCGTGGCGGGATATCCCAATATTGAGATTACCCACCAACCGAGAGAATTTTCCGCAATATCCGCCACTCATGCGTATTGGTCAAGCCTTTGTTTCTCAGCAAAGGCCGCGAGTGTGGTGGTCTATCTCCGCCGGCAATCGGTAAAACGAAACCCAAAATGATGCCCCTTACCACCTCGGCGTCCACTCACGCTACTGCTACTGACCGAGATTGTTCTTGATACCAGAAGTCGCAGCGTTGATATCGGCCGCTCGTCATTCCGGGCGAGCACCGCGAGACCCGGAATCCGTGAGCAGTCGGCAACAGAAAGTGGTAATCGGGAAGTTAGGTTGTTGATGATCCGAAGCATGGCGAGTTCTCATTCGATATTCATTTGACGGTTCTTCGCGCACTCTTTAAGGTGGCTCACGTCGCCCCTGTTGCCCTAGATGGTTCCACTGAGCGAGGAGACAAACATGGACACGACAGAGTTGATTTCGCAAGATCTCGATAAGCAAATTATCACGACCCACAAGCGGTTTCAGAAAGCGATGCAAGCACGACTCGGCGGGATGAGTCTCGGCACGAAAGAGCGCTATTTCGCGGTGCTCTCACTCCTCGTCACCAAACTCGAAGAGCCCAGCAAACCGCTGCGGGAGGTCTTACAAGATGTGCTGATCGAATCCGCTCCGTTCATCGCGCAGGAACTGAGCGGACAATAGCAAATGGCTTATGGCTTATAGCTCATTCGCTACGCTCACTCTATGGTAAGAACACTCAGACCATAGGCCATTTGCTATAGGCCATAAGCCATTTGCCATAAGCCATAGAGCGCAGCGAGCCATAGGCTATTTGCCATAAGCCCCTCGCTTTGCTATCCAGACAGCTCAACATTCACGAGAAGGAGGTCTCAAATGGCAGAAAACATCAGCTCGGTATCCGATGCAACTTTTGATAGCGAAGTCCTCAAGTCACCACTCCCGGTCCTCATCGACTTTTGGGCCCCGTGGTGTGGTCCCTGCAAGGCCATTGCCCCAATCGTCGACGAACTGGCAACCGAATATGCTGGCAAACTCAAGATTGTCAAAATGAACGTGGACGAGAATCCCCGCACTCCAGCGCAATACGGAATTCGTGGTATCCCAAACTTGATCCTGTTCAAGGACGGTGCCGTGCAACAGCAAATCGTCGGCGCGGTTCCAAAAGCGCATCTCGTCAAAGCGATCACGACGGTAGTCTAAACTTATGCCGGGGAACTCAGTCCCCGGCGGACACCCCGCATTTGTACAGACGATGTTTTTGGGGAGGACACAGGTCTGCTTCCCCTTGCATTGCCGCAAATCTCAGATGAGAAGCCGCTCCGGCTTTCGTCTCCGGCAAATCTTTGGTATCAAATCTCCCGCTCACCCGCCGATCAATCTCAGCCCCACCCGCAAGTCAGAGTCTACCAAGTGGGGTTGAAGTTCTGGGCTTTTGGATTTGGCATCTCCGATTTTTGACTTTTGCCTTTTGCCTTTTGATTTGCCCCTTGAAAGGAGGACCAGAATGGAAGAACAGGTAGTGAAACTCGATCTACGCGGCCCAGCGGCGTGGATCACGCTCAACCGCCCGACCGCGCTGAACTCCCTCACGCCAGGGAGCGGCGTCGGCATTGATGACGCGCTCGATGAAATCGCACGTCACCCAGAAGTGCGCGCGGTCGTCGTCACCGGGAGTGGCAGAGCCTTCAGCGCGGGGGCGGACCTCAAATTTATCCGCGAGTCCAGCGGCGGCGACCCGCAGGCGTTGCAGCACTTCGTTGGTGATCTGTTGCGCGTCCTCACGCGACTGGAACAATTTCCGCTTCCAGTCATCGCCGCGGTCAACGGGTTGGCCTTGGCTGGTGGCATTGAACTGGTGCTCTGTTGCGACATCGTCATCGCCGCCGAAAGCGCCAAGATCGGCGATGCCCATGCGAACTTCGGCTTGATTCCTGGTGGCGGCAGTTCGGTGCGGCTCCCACGCAAAATTGGCCCAACCCGCGCCAAGGCATTGATGTTCACCGGCGAGTTCCTCACTGCTCGTGAGATGATGGCGATGGGGTTAGTCAATGAGGTAGTGCCTGATGGCGAACTCACCGCTGCGGTCGAACGGTTCGTCGCCAAGCTCGCCAACAAGAGCCCGCTGGGACTCGCACGCATGAAACAGTTGGTGGACGACGGGCTCAACCAACCGCAAGACACGGCGCTCCGACTCGAACTGCTGGCGTTCAATCTGCACGCCGTCTCGGAAGACATGCAGGAAGGGCTGGCCGCTTTTGAACAGAAACGGACACCGCAGTTCAAGGGGCGGTAGTAGGAAAGAGAGTCGCCCCAGCGGGGCATCTCTACAAAAAAGGAATTTTTAGCGAGGAGGGACTCAATAATGGCTGGAGCAGAAATCACCAAACTCAAAAACATCATCCGTGAGAAAGCGCTGCCCCCAGGCGTCGAGCCGCCGCTCGAACAAATGCGCAAGGCGATGGAGAAAGTCGCGTTCCGGGTCGCGGAGGATGTAAAGATCGAAACGGTCACGGTCGCCGGTCGCCCGGCTGAATGGGTGCGCGCCCCTGGCATTCAAGCGGGACGGGCCATCCTCTATTTGCATGGTGGCGGATACGTGATGGGCTCGATCAACACGCATCGTTCACTGGCGGGCGAAGTGTCTCGCGCGGCGCAGGCGGCAGTCCTGCTTGTCGATTATCGCATGGGACCAGAAGCCCCCTTCCCGGCCGCGGTTGAAGACGGAGTGGCATCCTATCGCTGGCTGCTCGATCAAGGGTTCACGCCAAAGTCCCTCGCGATCGCGGGGGACTCCGCGGGTGGCGGACTCACGATGGCGACACTGGTCTCGGCACGCGATCAAGGGTTGCCGATGCCCGCTGCCGCGGTGCCGATTAGTCCGTGGGTAGACCTGACCTGCACGAATGATTCCTACAAAACCCGCGCGGCGGCGGATCCGATGATTAACCCCAGCGGCATCGGTCGCATGGTCGGATTCTATCTGCAAGGGCAGGACCCGAAACAGCCGTACGCCTCGCCGAACTTCGCCGACCTCAAATCCCTCCCGCCGCTGTTGATTCATGTGGGAAGAGACGAGGTGCTGCTCGACGATTCGATCAAGTTGGACGCCAAGGCCAAAGCCGATGGCGTCACGAGTACGTTGGAGATTTGGGACGACATGATTCACGTCTGGCATGCGTTCCACCCCATGCTGCCTGAAGCCAGACAGGCGATCACACGAGTGGGGTCATTCTTGCGGGAGCAGTGGGGGGCGGCGTAGCGTTCTACCACACGCGGGAGAGATTGTGGATTTGCCGAACGCCCGGAGCAGCCTGACGATCAATCGCCGGGCTGCAGTTCGGTTGAGACCTAGCCGATCCCTGTCTGTTCCGCAATAATCGGCGCGGCAAAAACAGGATCTGATGGCATGAAACTCTAGGTTCGTTGCTTCAATCGTGCGTCGATGATATTCGCTCGTCGCAATGACAGGATGATGTCCTCGGGCTTTGAGGCCAAGCGCAATGGCAAGAGAGGGGTGCAGGTCTCCAAGCGAGCCGTGCATGGTGAGAACAATGCGGTTGCCCATTGTCTTCTTTCTTTATTGTCGCCTTTGCGGTCACTCCCCACACTTGACTGTTGCTTACGTGACGACCTCGCTTGCCGGAAGCACGTCTAACGCTCCCGCGCACCGCGAGCGGCCACATCGTGTCCTTTCAGGTTTACCAGAACCCCAACGTGGCCGCGATGCAGTGGCGCGCTGGGTTAGGCGTCCCTACACACTGGCGTGCAGCTTTTCGAGCACCCACTCACGCAATAACGCTGCCTCTGCAACCCCCCGAGCTTGGGCTGCGCGTTTTACTGCTTCTAGCTCCTGGGGGTGGAGATGGAGGGGAATCGTTGTTTCAGGTTTGCGTGCAAAGACCGGCTCAGTCACCTCCTCTAGTTCTTCCGAAAACTCGGTGAGGTCATGGGTATCCCAAAACTGAGCCAGTTCTTCTATCGAATCGATCTGAGGAAGTGTCAGACTTTTCATCGTCGTCTCCATTGATTGAAACGTCGCTTCTCTCTAGGAGTCATTGGGCGGGCGGTGACCGGAAATCCTCGTCCGTCTGGAAATTCTATCACGACACAAAACAGATACCGACCGCCCGTGGTTTGACCGAGAACGTAGTAGACGGGATTTTTGCCGAACGACTTGGCGCGTTGGACGAAAGGCCGTCCGAAACAGATCTCCTCGACTTCCTCCGGGCGTACGTTGTGTTCGGCGATATGCGCAATCCGGTCTTCCGACCACACCAACTCATAGATTTTCACGTCCGTGAGTGTACATGAGTGTGAGAGCTCGATAATGAAACGGCTAACGCCTCAGCGCACCGCGAGCCGCCCCACCGTAGCCTTTCGGCTTCAGCAGAACCGCCACCGGACGGCGCTGCGCTGCCGGGTAGAGCCGGCGGTTACCCAACCGGCCCCCCCACAGACCCGGACGTGCGCAATTCACGCATCCGGTTCTTCAGGCAAAGCCTTCTGCTACCCCGACCGCAGTGCCTTGGGGGAATAGTGACACGAGTGGTGAGCTCAACGTCTCTCTCGTGGGTCAGCCCACGCGCTGCCCGATGTCGCCTTCCCTCCCGTGGGTCGCTAGGGTCTCACTTCCCCACCTTCCCCGGTCCTCTGCGACACTACGACTGCCCGCTGCCCCTCTCCGGTCGCTTCGCTCGTCGCTCGCTCCCCGCTCCCTTGTCCGCTTCCTCGGTTTGTGTTCCGCGCGGCTCGTGGCGCGGGGGGAAGCTCCCGCGCCACGCCAGGGCTCTTGGTCAGCCGGTCCCCCGCTTCTTCCGGCGGTGGTGACCAGGAGACAGACGGCTCTCTCCAGTTCCCGAATTACCCCTGTACGTGCATGCCCCGCTCTGAGACCCCGGTGGTGTCCCACACCCTTGGCGTAACGGCTGCGGGACTGCTGCCTTCCGGGCGCTGCACACCGTCGGCTTTCCCTCTTGACTTCATCAAGAGGTTATCCTCACGCGGACCACAACTCTACTCATTGCGGGGCTCGCTCACGCGGCCGGCACCCTCGCTCCACCCGGCTCCACACCTCCCTTCATAGGAACGCATGCGGGTTCGCTACTGACCTGGGGCCTCCCTTTAGTCAGGTCGGACTTATCCCGATCTCCTCGGAATTCACCGACTGGGTAACAATGACCAATTTCATGGACCCATCTTCAGGTCTCCATTCTCAAGGTCTCGGATTTATCTGGACGCGAGCAGCGCTGGGTTAGGCCACGTTCAGCATCTTGTTGGCATAGTCCTTCCCTCCCGTCGCAGGGGGCAAAAGCTTACCGTCTTGTTTGTACAAAGCTATCGTCTCTTCCACAATCTCGCATAACTCGGCGAACACCGCCTGCTCATGCTCTCCGTGACAGCCCCCATACAACAACCCCGGACAACTCCCCACAAAGCAGTGGTCCTCATCCGACCAGCCAACAATCTTGACGTAGCGGGCACTCTCTTTCATCGCTTTGACTCCTCAATGGCCGCCTGCACAGCTTTCTCCTGGTAGTATTTGGCGTCCTCTCCAGTTTTCCCAGAGACCGTCACGGGTTTAGTCACCTTGGGGTGCACGAAATTTCCATGGTCTCCCTTGCCGCCGCGGTTCACGAAACCCTCGGATTCCAGGTCCTTGATAAGTTGTCTAATTTTTCGCGGCATTGATGTCATAGGGTATCAGGAATTTTCTTCAAGGTTGCCTAACGCCCCCAGTCACCGTTTGCCGCCCAACCGTACCCCTTCGGATTCAGCAGAACCCGCAAGCGGGCGGCAATACGGTGCAATGGGTTGGTTAGACCATGTCTCTGCCAGCCGCAGTCAAGACGTCTAACCCTACTTGT
>JANMSE010000333.1:0-3460 GCA_031389045.1 Deltaproteobacteria bacterium
CTCTCTCGTCAAGGCGTAACAATTGACTGAACATATTGTTCATTCCTACTAAACACTTCCCCCGGCGCTCCTTCCCCAGCGCGTAGGGGCTGGCCAGTGGAGAGACTCGCCCGCTTCTGGCACCCGTCTGATCCATGACCACCCCAGAGTTTCCCGTGGGATCTTTTTGGGTCCGGGCCTAACGTCCGCCGTCACGGGCCGCCGCCTAAACGGGTCCTTTCAGCTTCAGCAGGAACCGCAAACGGGCGGCGGTCACGTGCACGGCTTCGTTAGGCAGCGTCTCCACCTGCGTGGCGAAGTGGCTCAAGCCGTGCAATCGCCACCGCTTTCTCACTCCGTAAGGCATGCCACAGATCCCAATCCTGTTGCAAGCCAAGCCAAAAGTCTGCCGACATCCCCAGTACGTGCGCCAGTCGCAGCGCTGTATCAGGCGTCACGCTGCGCTTGCCCCGGATAATCTCATTTAATCGAGGAAAGGAAATCCCTAGTCGCACCGCAAAGGCCGACTGGCTGATCCCCAGCGGCTTGAGGAACTCTTCCTGCAGCATCTCTCCAGGATGTGTCGGTGGCCGTTTGGCTGGCAACCGACGTGTCATAAGCCCCCGTGAGGACTTCCCCTGACGGGGACGCAGCTTAGTGGTAGTCTGTGATCTCAACTTGATCGGCATAACCATTCTCCCAGCGAAAACACACGCGATACTGTTCATTGATGCGGATACTATGTTGGCCGATACGATCCCTCTGTAGCCGTTCAAGTCGATTCCCCGGCGGGACGACAAGCTCCGCAAGGGCGTGGACACGGTTCAGTTGATCAAGCTTGCGCCGGGCGATGGGCCATAGGGATTTCGGGCATGCCTTACGTGCCGCTCGTGTGTCAGCACCATTGAAGATGTCCTCGGTTCCACTATCAGCAAACGAACGTATCACGGATCAAATTATAATGGTCTCCGTGATAGCTCGCTAGTCACCAACGCCTGCCTAACGCTCCCGCGCACCGTTTGCCGCCCAAACGAGTCCTTTCACATTCATTCAGAACCGCAAGCGGGCGGCAATACGGTGCAACGGATGGTTAGGGGCCGAAACTCTGAGTGGAGAAGCACTCTTCACCTTTCGCCTATCTCACTTTGCTAAAACTTCGCGATAACTCCACCATCTACTGGTAAAGCGTGGCCGGTGATGAACGAGGCACTCGGAACACAACCACACTACCGCTTCCGCTACCTCCTCCGATTCTCCTACGCGCCCCAATGGATGCCAGGATGTAATCCGGGCTTCCAGCTCACATCCTCGAAGATCTGGGCGGTCATAGGAGTGCGGATAATCCCCGGGCACACTGCATTAATCCGGATGTTGTGCGGCGCATATTGGACGGCGGCGAGCTTCGTCAGGCCCACGACCCCGTGCTTGCTCGCGGCATAGGCAGGGCCGTAACGCGCATTGACGCTAAGGTCAAGAATCGAGGCCATGTTGACGATTACGCCTCCACCATTCTTCAGCATCTGGAGAATCTCGTGCTTCATACACAGCCACACTCCCGTCAAGTTGACGGCGATGACTGCGTGCCAGTCCTCCTCGGCACAGTCTGCCGTTGGGACGCGCGGACCGATGACTCCGGCGTTGTTAAAGGCGTAATCCAGCCGACCATAAGCCTGAACGGTAGCCTCAACGAGCCGATGCACCTCTGCCGCAGCCGTCACGTCCGCCTGGATAAACGTGGCCTCGCCGCCTGCGGCGTGGATAGCTGTGCTGGTATCTTGACCTTCGGTGGCTCGGCGGTCGGCAATGACAACGGCTGCTCCCTTCTTTGCGAAGAGTTCCGCTGCGGCTCTGCCAATCCCAGAATTTCCACCAGTGATGAGAGCTACCTTTCCGTGCATTGCTAATGTCTCCCCGTCAAATTGTTTAGGATGTGTCTACGTCCGGCACCCTAACGCCCGCCGTCTCGGGCCGCCGCCCAGATGAGACTTTTCAGGTTTGGCAGCATCCGCAAACGGGCGGCGGTCTCGTGCACGGCTTCGTTAGGCGCAGTCTTGGGGCTACACTCCTGGTGACTTCACGTTCACTCCCTTTCGTCTCGGCTTCTGCTGCGACCTGCACCGCAAGGGTGGCAACAGAAGCTGCGGGTGCGAAACAGAGTTCCTGTCAGCTTCATCGGTAGTTCGGAGCCTCTCCCTTCCGGTGCCACACGTCTTCACTCTGTTATTTCTTCGCTTCGGAGACTTGGTAGTTCTTGGCTGTCGGCTCTCCCTGCATCAGGGGTCTGTTCTTCTCATTAAGCGCTTTCCGTGCGTCGGATTTCACAAACGCCTCCATCTCCGCTTGGCTGTTCCACAGCATGACTACGACAATTTCCCCAGTCGCGGGATCCGATCCCACCTTGAACCAGTGAATGCCCTTCGTGGCAGCGAGCAACTGCGTGATATCCTCAACGGCCTTCGGCTGTTGGTCCCGCTTGTCTGGTAACACGGTAGTAGTGAAGACTCTGAGCACTTGCCCGCTGGCAGGGTGCTGGGCGGCGCTCATGCCTATCCACGTGACCGTGATGATGAGCGCTAACATAAGAGCGAATAATTTCTGAGCCATACGTGATCTCCTCCTTTTGCAAACGTGAGTGTTCTGAAAGCTCCGAGCCCACCGGTCAGGCGGATTCGTTGCTCGATGCCAAGCGGTTCCCCAGGCGGACCGCGCGCGGCCAGCTCGGTGTCAACGCCACTCCATGCTGGCACGCGCTGGAGGTTCCGCCACTGCCAGCTGGCCACTTTCTTCCTCCTCTGCACTTGCTGCCTGCCCTTTCCGCGATGCTCGCCTAACGCTCCCGCTCACCGCGAGCCGCCCATCCGAAACTTTCACGTTCAGCAGAGTCGCTCGCGGGCGGCGATGCGGTGCAGCGGCGGGTTAGGCACGTCGTCTCTACGGTCCTGTCCCTTCCTCGGTCTGCTCTTTCTGTTTCTTCCCGTTGTCTTGGCCTTCAGTCCTTACCTTGCGCGCCTCGTGATCGCAACGGGGCTCAAAGGCGATTGCTGGTGTTGAAGCGGGGAGTCGGGACCGCACTCAGACACTCCGTCTTCACCGACTTGCCACTGCATCCCCGTCGTCTCGGCTCCACCCGTGCCTAACGCCTCGCCTCTGCCGCCGCAGCCCAACCGTATCCTTTCGCATTCACTCCGAGCCGCTTGCGGGCTGCGGTCAGGCTGGTGGCGCTCGTTAGGCAGCGTCATCCTGTTAAGCGCGTCTCCTTCGCTTTGCTACTCCCTCGTTCTTCCCACCGGACCCGCATTCTTGGTATTAGCTCCGCGCTGCCATGAGCTTCTGAATTTGTTCATCCGTCGGTTGGTGTGCATACTTCGGAAGAGCGGGATTCAGGTAATCCCAGGGCTGAGCGCTGGAGGTCCAAATATCAGCCAGAGGCTCAAGGCTGCTGGGGTCATCCAAGCTCGCAGCGTGGACGGGTCGGATGTCC
>JANMSE010000339.1:0-3534 GCA_031389045.1 Deltaproteobacteria bacterium
CGCGTAATGGTGAGGTCCCGGTCTCGAGATAATGCAGGACGCCAATCCCTGTTTCCACGACATTGATGTCCATTTCGTACGCGGCATCGTTGCTAATGCCTTCAACCAGGGTGGTGATGTCGTAGGAGCTCTGGACGGCAAGGAACGTCCGGTAGATCACCATCGTCGTGAGCAAACTGAGCAGGACAAGAAAGGAAATGCCAAGAGAGATTTTTTTATTGATACTCAATCGCATGGGTACGATCTGCATGGGGAGTGAAAAAGCGCGGGCCCGAAAGCGTTGGCGGGTGCACGGGTGTGTCTTCAGTAAGGTTGTGGCGCAGGGCTGGTCGCTCTTCGCTCTCTACAACGATTGCAACCGTTGCATGATCTCCATCATCTGCTCGACGCTCTTAGCGATCTGCTCCAGACCGTGCCGCTCGAGAACGAACTTGCTTTCCTCATCCTCGCGGTGAATGTCGTTTTTTCGTAACAGGTCCGTGGACTCCTGAATGGTGCGTAACGGTGTCTGTATTTCATTGGCGAACGTGGCCAGAAATTCGGATCGTATCCGACTCAGCTCTTCGGATTGGTGGTGTTCGTATTGGAGGGCCAGACGGAGTTGTTTCCGCTCGATGCAGCGGTGAACCGATAATTCGAGATTGTTCAAGTCAAAGGGTTTGAGCACATAGTCACTGACTCCAGCACGGATTGTGCGGATGGCATTGGAGAGTCCGGGGTACGCGGTCACGATGATCACCTCGAGGTCGGGCCATGTAGTCCGCACTTGTTCGAGCAGTTCTTCTCCCGACATCTCTGGCATTTTGAGGTCTATGAGCAGGATGTCGAACGTGCGCTCGTGCATCAACGCGAGGGCTTCCTCGCCACTATCGACCGTGGTGACGTGATAGCCTGCTCGCGCGAGCGACATCTCTACCAGCAGTCGAACATTTTTCTCATCATCGACGAACAAAATTGCTTCACCTGCCTAAAGAGTCCCTGTTTTCTACCTTTCGTGTGGATGAGGTGCTACGCACTGCTCATGGGAAAAATCATTGAAAAATATTGGAAATCTACGCGGGTACTTTCCCTAACACGAAATTAGCGCTGTGACAAATGCTGTGATAAATCGACGAATGTGGGAGCCCTGGAGGTCAGCCGAGATTCTTTTTCCTGGTGCTCGTGGGGAGATGAACTTATGAGACTCAGTGACCGATTGCATGCCGCGGCGGCTCCGATTTGGCAAAAGACGCTGGCGCATCCTTTCATTACCGGCCTTGGTGACGGGAGCCTCCCGCTCGACAACTTCCGATTTTATATGGCGCAAGATTACGTCTTTCTGATTGAATACAGCCGCCTGTTGGCGCTCGCGACGGCGAAGGCCGCGGACCTTGAGACGATGGGCCGGTTCGCGAATTTGCTTGACGCCACACTGAATCGCGAGATGGCCTTGCATCGGGAATTCGCGACGCAGTGTGGGATCAGCGCGACGGCGCTGGCCGCAACCACGGTTGCCCCGACCACGTATGCCTATACCCGTCATTTGGTCCGGGTGGCGGCATTAGCTGATCTGCCAGAGATCGTGGCCGCGTTGCTCCCGTGCCAATGGGGATATTGTGAAATCGGGCAGATGTTGGCTCGTCGTGGCAAACCGGCACACGTACCGTTCTATAGTCAATGGATCGACATGTACGCGTCGCCAGAGTTCGCGGCCTTGGCCGCCTGGATACGGGACTTGCTCGATACCTATGATGGGGCAGTCGACGAAAAGCGCCTCACGGATACTTTCTGTGCGAGCGCGCGGTACGAATATCTGTTCTGGGAAATGGCCTATCGGTTGGAACAGTGGCCGGTCTAGCTGGGAGTTGCCAGTTGTCATTTGTGAGGACTGATAACTGACAACTGGCAACTGATAACTTCTTTACGCGGCAACGCCGATTTTCAGATTGAGGAGCACGGGTTTGAGCCGATTCAATTGGACTTCGAGGTCCGCGAAGGCCGAGTGGACGTGTGTGAGGTCGCCTTGGCGCGCGATGCGTTCAATCTTCTGTGCCGCCGTCACGGCGGGCATCGCGGAGAAATTCGCGACTGACCCCTTGAGGGTGTGGGCCGCGTACGCCGCGGTGGGCGCATTGCCCTGCGCGACCGCGTCGCGCAAGGTCGATAACAGCCGCGGATATTCGTCCAAAAAGAGGTCCGCCATTTCCACCAACAGTTCTCGGTCGCCATCGACGCGACTGAGCGCGGCATCAAGATCCAGGATTTGTTCAGCGGGAACTCCGACTGGTGGCTGAGGGGATTGCAGGACGGGGGAAGGACTCAAGAAGGACGGGGATATGGGTGCCGTCGGTGTAGGGGACAAAACTGGGACCGGCGGAGCGGACACAGGGATGACCAAGGCGCTTGGGGCGCTGTCTTCATAGAACGATGGCGTGAGCGAGAGGGCGGGAGAGGCTGGAGTGCTTGCGAGTGTCGGAGAAGCAAAGGAAGATTCCAGCGTGCCGCCAAGCGTGGAATTGCCGAATGACGATTGCAGGCCCGCCACTGGCTCGCTTGCAGGGACAGAGAAAACGGGACTGCTTTGGGAGATCGCGATCGCGGGCTCAGGTGTCTTGGCGTGACAGATACCCTGAAGCCCCATCGTGTTTCCTTGCGGATCAACGCGAGGCAGAAACCGCACTTCGATTTCGATGAGTTTCCCGTTCTGGTGATAGAACGACAGCGTAAGGGTGGTGGGAGTTTTCTCCCCGCGCTGGGCTCTCTGCAGTTGCTCCTCCACGAGGGTCAGTGAGGCCGAGGGGAGGATGGTGCTGCAATGTCGCCCGATCAGGTCGTCGCGATGTTTGCCGATCAGGGTGGTGAGTTGGGGATTGGTCGTGGTGATCGTGCCATCCGGGGAGAGGGCGAACATGCTGTCGCTGGCATGGTCAACGAGGTTCCGGTAGAGATCTTCGCTCACGCGGAGTTCTTCTCGTTCCTGTCTGAGGTAAATCACTTGTGATTTCAGCTCCGCGATCTGTTTGGTGAGTTTCGCGGTGCGTTCCGTGATCTGTTGTTCCGTGCTGACAGCGGAGCGTGGGATCGCGGCGGATTTTTTCGCGCCGGAGTCAAAATTGGGGCGCCACAGCAAGAGGATCACCGGGATACTGTCAATGATCCAGAGGAGGGGTTCGCTGGTTTGTGCCGCCAGAGCCGCGACGGGAGAGAACGGCTGCCCTTTCCACCAGATATCCAAGAGGGTTGCCACAACAGGAAAGCACAACCAAAAGATCAGATCGACGACAGGAAACGACCCGCTGGTCGCGGAGCTTGATTTATTCATAATAACCCGAGTTCCTTTCACCGGACGGCACCCCAATTACCGTTACTGATGCTATCGGCACGTGGCAAAAAATTTTTACTTTTCGTCTCCTGTATATACCTGACCTGTGTTGCGGAAAAGCATGGTGGACACGGCGATCTCGCGTATTAGGCCGCGAGCTCCGTTGTCAATTTCGCCAAAGCTGGGGTCAGGCGGGCAAGGGCGGATTCGAGCTGCGCCAGCGCGGCTGGGGC
>JANMSE010000360.1:0-7037 GCA_031389045.1 Deltaproteobacteria bacterium
AACGCTTTCGAGGGAATGCAGCCCCAGTTGAGACACACCCCACCTGGACGGTCTTTCTCGACCACCACGGTCTTGAGCCCAAGCTGAGCGGCCCGAATCGCCGCGACATAGCCGCCAGGGCCAGCACCAATCACCACCAGATCGTATCGTTCCATGTTGTCCTCTACACCATCAGTCCGACGGGATTTTCCAAGAGTTGCTTGAGCGTCGTGAGAAATTGGCCACCGGTCACCCCGTCGAGGATGCGATGGTCACACGAGAGGGTCGCCATCATCGTATGCGCGACAGCGAGTTGTCCGTTCCGCGCGACCGCGCGCTCCTTGATCGCCCCGGTCGCCAAAATCGCGCCCTGCGGCGGATTGATAATGGCGGTAAAATGCTCGATCGGGAGCATGCCCATGTTGGAGATCGTGAACGTGCCGCCGGAGAGATCATCACCGCTCGGTTTCCCCGTTCGCGCCCGTTCCACCAACGCATTGGCCCGCGTCGCGATCTCAAGTAACGACAAGGTGTTACAGTGATGCAACACTGGAACGATCAACCCATCATCCAGAGACACAGCGAGTCCAATGTTGATGTCCGCCTTGTATTCACGACCCTCTTCCACATACGACGCGTTGAGGCGTGGATGCCGCTCCAGGGCAATCGCCACCGACTTGACAAGAAAGTGCGTGTACGTGACATCAGCGGCGACTCGGTCGCTGGTCTTGAGCGCGCTCCGCAATCGGACGGCTTCCGACATATCGATTTCGCAGGTGACATAGAAATGGGGAATGTCGCGCATGCTCTCGGTCAAGCGTTTCGCGATCGTCGCTCGCATCCGCGAAAAGGTTTCTTTTCTCGCGACCAGCGCGGAGGCTGGCGCACTGGCCGGCAGGGGTGCCGCTGAAGTCCGCACTCGCACGGCCGGCGGTGACGATTGCGCCAGCAACGCCTCAACATCCTGCTTCACAATGCGCCCGCCTGGGCCACTGCCACGCACCTGTCGCAGATCAATATGATGTTCTTCCGCCATCCGACGCACAACCGGTGAGGCGGACATCCGCTCCTCTGACGAGGCGGGCTCTCGTTCTTCACGACGTGGACGCGACTCGCGTAACTCGCGTACTTTTGGAGGAGGTGAAGCCGGTGGGGCGGCAACTTCCACGGGCATTCGCTCTGCTGAAGCGACTGGCGCCACCACTGGAGGCGCGACGACTGGCGGTTTTGGCGCCTCCGTCTTCCGAGGTTCGGGAGCGGCGACTTCCGCGCCAGCCTCGCCTAAGACGGCGATCACCGCTCCCACCGCCACACTCTCACCCTCTTGCACACGAATCTCGGCGAGGACCCCGGCATCAAGTGCTTCCATCTCCATATCGGCTTTGTCGGTTTCGACCTCCGCGATGATGTCCCCGACTTCGATCTTGTCTCCCACCTTTCTCAACCACTTGAGGATTTTTCCCTCCTCCATCGTGTCACTCAGGCGGGGCATTTGCACTTCAATGGACATACGCATCCTCCTCTCCGACGTGTAGTATAGCGCTCTCCACAAGAGTTTGGCATTGGGGGGCGGGAACGAACGTCGCATGAACCGCCGACGCCCGGGACTTACAGCAAGCGAAATGACCGTCGATGCACCGGGGCGGGACCGAAGCGTCGCAGGGCATCACGATGGGCGACAGTGCCGTATCCCATGTGTCGCGCAAAGCCGTATTCGGGATACTGGCGATCAAGATCAATCATCAGACGATCACGATACACCTTGGCGATAATGGAGGCCGCCGCGATGGAATACACATCACGATCACCTTTGATGAAAACGGAACACGGACAGGGCAGGTTTTTCAAGGCACGACCATCCACCAACACATGCTCGGGAAAAGCAGAAAGGGCATTGAGTGCGAGCCGCATGGCCTTGAGCCCCGCCTGATAGATGTTGATGCGGTCGATCTCTTCGACCTCAACCATTCCAACCCCCACACCAAGCGCGACCTGGCGAATTTCCGTGTCGAGTCGTTCACGCGCTTTGAGGGTGAGCATCTTGGAGTCGCGCACGCCTTGCGGCAGGGACGGGGGGATAGCGCTGTCGCACTCGTGGTGTGGCGGAAAAATCACCGCCGCGGCCACCACTGGTCCCGCCAGAGGACCCATGCCAACTTCATCGACACCGGCCACTAAGCGTAAGCCGCTTTGCCATAGGTCGCGTTCGCTGTACAGTCGTGGAGCAATGCGGGTGGACATTAGGTTTCCTCGGTTGAGTGGCGCTCACTCCGACGCTGTTCGCACTGAAGTATTTCCTCACGAAACAACGTCAGCTTTTCCTGGTCTCCCACGGCGAGGGCGAACGCCTCCCCCTCCCGCAATGTCACCAGCGCGAGCTCGAGATTTCCCTTCGCCAGGAACACTCCGGCCTTGCGAAAGAGCCGGCTACATCGTTTTGCCGGACTCTCTAGGAGTGACTCCGTCATCGCGTTCTCCTTTCTGGAGTAGTCGTTTTCGTCGCGCCTCAAGAAGCCTCCGGAATGCCGCTTCGAGGTCAGGACGGCCCAGCGGCGGCAGGGTAATTTCAGTATAGGCCGGAAGCGGACGCTGAGCGGGACTATTGTGGCGGAGCGCCCGCTCACTGACACGGCCAATGACAAAGCGAATATCGCGCACGACCTGGGCACCGAGTTGTTGATTGAGACGATCTCGTAAGGTCGCTTTCGTGAACTGCATTTGCTGGATCAGGACCGGATGCGAGACCATCACAAAGAGTGTTCCGTTCCGAATGCTGCTCGGACAGGCTTTCCGAGCCAGGGCCTCGCCCACCACCTCGTCCCAGACCTCCCACACGCGATATTCATTCCACCGTTGCGGTGGCACAAGCTGTGACAACATCGTCGTCAAGACGGCATTGGCGGGGATCCATGACATCGGTTTTTTGTCGGCGCCCATACGATCAACACCTTACGCGGGAAATTCGCTGGAGAAAGGCTAGCAAATTCAGACCACTAGTCATAGGGGCATTTTTTACTTGACAACACCACATATTGTGGTAGTGAATATCTCCACGCGAATCACCTTGTCAATGTGTCCACACTAAAAAACGAGCAGCGGAGGAGGGGGTATGGCGGAAAAATCACGAAAGAAAGTCACTATGGACACCACCCAACCAGCACCAAGACGACCAAGTGAAGACCAGGCCGCGACGCCACGTCGTGGCCTCACCATGAAGCGGTATTTCACTCGCCCTGGCGTCCACCCCTATAACGAAGTGGAGTGGGAAAAGCGCAGCGCGGTCATCTCCGGGGAAAAAGGGGAAACCGTTTTCGAGCAACTCGATGTGGAGATTCCCAAACCGTGGTCGCAACTCGCCACCAACGTCGTCGTCTCGAAATACTTTCGCGGTCAGCTCGGCACCCCGCAACGTGAACAGAGCGTCAAGCAACTGATTGGCCGAGTCGTCGATACGGTCACCAACTGGGGCCGCAAGGATGGCTACTTCACCACCGAGGACGACGCCAGCATTTTTTCCGAGGAACTCACCCACTTACTCGTCCAGCAAAAGCTCGCCTTCAACAGTCCGGTCTGGTTCAATGTTGGGGTTGAGCCTCACCCGCAGTGCAGCGCGTGTTTCATTCTCTCCGTCGACGACAAAATGGATTCGATCCTCGACTGGTACCGCAAAGAAGGCGTGATCTTCAAGGGCGGCTCCGGCTCTGGCGTCAACCTCTCTAAGATTCGCTCGTCCAAAGAGCGCTTGGCCGGAGGCGGCACCGCGTCAGGACCCGTCTCATTCATGCGCGCCGCCGACGCCTCGGCGGGCGTCATTAAGTCCGGTGGCAAAACCCGCCGGGCCGCGAAGATGGTCGTGCTCGACGCCGATCATCCCGATATCGGGGAATTCATCCAATGCAAAGCCGAGGAAGAAAAGAAAGCCTGGACCCTCATCGACGCGGGGTACGACGGCTCGATTGACGGGGCGGCGTACAACTCCGTCTTCTTCCAAAACGCCAACAACTCCGTGCGCGTCACCGACGAGTTCATGAAGGCGGTGATCGAGGATCGCACCTGGTCAACACGATACATCACCACCGGTGAAATTTGCGAGACCGTGCGCGCGCGCGACCTGTTGCAAAAAATCTGCGGAGCGACATGGCAATGCGGCGACCCAGGGATGCAGTTCGATACCACCATCAATGCGTGGCATACGTGTCCGAATACCGATCGTATTAACGCAAGTAATCCGTGCTGCGTAACCGGAGACACCCTCATCGCTGTCGCCGACGGACGTAACGCCGTCCCGATAAAAGACCTCGTTGGACAAGAGCTGCCGGTCTATGCCTGGGACCATAGCGCCGGAAAAACCGTCATCGGTCGCATGTGGAATATCGGCGTCAAACGCCAGAACGCACGGGTGTATCGGGTCACCCTTGATGACGGATCATCATTTCGCGCAACCGACGATCACCTCATCATGCTGCGCGATGGCTCATACCGACAAGTTCAGGATTTACAGCCTGGAGATTCCTTGAACCCGTTTCACTCGAAGATACGTCAGCCCGCGACATTACGCACGGCGCGCCGCTTTGTGTATACGGGCGAAAGCTGGAGGGTACAGTATCGCTGGGTGTGGGAAGCCGCGCATGGGAAACAGACCGTGGGACGGCAGATGGGCCCTCGCTACGAACGATGTTGCCCTGCGTGCCGTCAGAATTTCGTGACCGCGCGTGAAGAGCAAATTTTCTGCTCGTGGGACTGCCGACAGAGTCCGCTCGGCTTAGCAATGATTGGCAAGAAAGGCGGCATCTCACGACGCGGCTATTCGCCATCGCCCGAGCACCGTGAGAAACTGCGATTAGCCTCAATCGCGGCGGCTCGCCCGGAGGATAAACGACGCGCGGGCGCACAAAGCCTGCGCGCGCAAAGCCTGAAGGCGGCACGTTTATTACTAGACGCCGGCCAGGACATGCGGGTGGACGAATGGGACACGCTTCGAGAGACAGCGCGCGCATTAGGCGCGACACGTGTCCCCTATCGCGCCACGCTGCAACGGCTCTTCGCTTCGGATGCTGAATTCTTGGAACAAGCCGCGCTCTATAATCACAAGGTCGTCTCGGTCGAGTTCGATGGGATAGAAGATGTGTACGACGGCACGGTGGATACTCACCACAACTTCGCCATCATTACTAGCCAAACCACATCACCAATGACCGCGAAAGCGCTGGATTATTCGGGTTGTTTCATTCACAACTCCGAGTATATGCACCTCGATAATAGCGCCTGTAACCTAGCATCTTTGAACTTGCTGAAGTTCATGCGAGACGATAGCGGGTTTGACACCGTCGCCTTCAAGCATGCCGTGGACATCAGCATCACCGCTCAAGACATTCTCGTTGATAATTCCAGCTATCCAACGCAAGAAATCACCGCCAACGCGCGGGCGTTCCGGCAACTGGGGCTGGGCTACGCGAACCTGGGAGCACTCTTGATGTCGCTTGGCCTGCCCTACGATTCCGAAGCCGGACGTCAATACTCTGGGGCGATTACCGCATTGATGACGGGAGAGGGGTATCTCCAATCCGCCCGCATCGCCGAACAGATGGGACCGTTCTCTGGCTACGCCGTCAATCGCGAGCCGATGCTCGACGTGATCGACAAGCATCGTTCGTATGCGCACACACTCGACCCCTCGCTCGTCCCACTTGATCTCCTGTCAGACGCCCGCAAATCCTGGGAGGAAGCACTCGCTCTCGGGCGCAAGGCTGGCTACCGCAATTCACAAGCCACCGTCTTGGCTCCAACTGGCACTATTTCTTTCCTCATGGACTGTGACACCACCGGCGTCGAACCTGACATTGCCCTCGTCAAATACAAACGGTTAGTTGGTGGCGGGCTGCTCAAGATCGTCAACCACACGGTCCCGCGCGCACTCAAGCGGCTGGGCTACGACAATACCGAGATTCAGGGCATCCTCGAATACATCGACGAACACGAAACCATCGAAGGCGCGCCGCTCCTGCGCGATGAACATCTCGCGGTGTTTGATTGCGCCTTCAAACCAAACCGCGGAGTCCGCACCATTCACTATCTTGGTCATGTGCGCATGATGGGCGCGGTCCAGCCGTTCTTGTCGGGCGCGATCTCGAAAACCATCAACATGCCCACCGAGGCCACCGTGCTGGACATCAGCGAAGCGTACCTGGAGTCCTGGCGGTTGGGACTCAAAGCCGTGGCGATTTATCGTGACGGGTGCAAACGTATCCAGCCACTGGGCACGGGCGACAAGAAAGCCCTGACGCAACCAGTGCCCGTGGTGATCGCCGACCCAGAGCCGACCCGTCGCCGTCTCCCCATGGATCGGCAAGCGATCTGCCATAAGTTCGACATCGCTGGCCATGAAGGCTACATCCACGTCGGGTTTTATGAAGATGGCACACCGGGTGAGATTTTTATCAAGATGGCCAAGGAAGGCAGCACGATTTCCGGGCTGATGGACACCATCGCCACGCTCACCTCGCTGGCGCTGCAATACGGCGTGCCGCTGGAAGCGTTGGTCAGCAAATTCGGCCATGTCCGCTTCGAGCCCTCGGGTTTCACGCAGAATCCAGAGATTCCGTATGCGAAATCCCTCACCGATTATATTTTCCGCTTCCTCGGCACTCGCTTTCTGGCCAAAGACCAGCGACCAGAAGTGAGCCAAGGGGAACAACCCGACCACAGGGAATCCTCACGGGGTACACTTGAGCATGCGCAGACTCTTGGACCACAAGAGCAGGCCAGGGCACCGCTCAACGGATCGACGAAAAGCGGCACGGCATCCACCGCGCCGCTCACTCGGAGTTCTCACCCCTCCCACGGGGATTCCCTGCGGTCAGCTTCTCTCGCGGCACAGCAGGCTGGCGCCTCTCTTAGTATGACCTGGCAGTCCCAATCAGACGCGCCGAGTTGCGCGGATTGCGGATCGATTATGATTCGCAATGGGGCCTGTTACAAATGCCTCAATTGCGGGGCCACGAGCGGATGTTCGTGAGCACACTCACCTCAACCGCACACTTTGGGGGGGGGGATGGAGG
>JANMSE010000390.1:0-4093 GCA_031389045.1 Deltaproteobacteria bacterium
GCTGACGGCGAGACAACTCCGCGAGAATCTCAGGAGCAATATCGATCAGGCGATAGCGCTGGAGATAGGTGAGCAGCAGATACAGCGGCACTGTTGCCGCCGAGCCATGCACCCACTCGAGAATTTTTCCCCACTCGAGCGGTCGCTTCCTGTGTCGCAGCAAGTATATGATATCAAGCATGGCGGTCGTCGCGCCGACAACAGCGGTGAGGTTGTATTCGCGAGCCCAGTGAGAAGCAATATACACCAGTTGCATTTCATCGCTTAGACGCGTCACGTTCCTTCCCTGAAAGGTTGAAGGCTGAAGCTGTGCCGTCAGGTGCTCACGCTGAAAGAGCCTGTCCGCACCGAAAGGCGTGAGGGATGAAAACAGTCCCCAGTGGACCTCAATCCAGATCCCCTTTTGCTGGTGAACGAAGGGGCTCCCGTGATGATGCCTCACGCCATTTCTCACTGGTTGCTGAAATGGTTGAGCATACCCTAGCGCCGAGAGGGCTGCTTCCACAGCGGGAAGATCAGTTTCCGCAATGAGAAAATCGATATCTCGCATGACCCGCAGATGGGGAAGCGGATAGTACTGCTCAGCGATAGAAATGCCTTTGAGAAGAGTAATTGTTTGGACCCGTCCCTGACAGACATCAAGGATTTCTCCCATTGCCTTGATGTGCTCGGCGCTCAAGACTTGAGCGGTCAGATCTGCTCCACGGAGCAGAGGCCAAAGGGGTGAGGTAGGAGCCTGCGGATCTTCCTGCGTGACTTGAAACAGTAACGGACCTAACCCTGTTTCCACTGCCCAGTGAATGCGAGAGGCATCAAAAGTAGCTAAGGTGGCGTTCTTTCGCTCTTGAGCAGCCGCCTGGAAGAGAGGGAGAAGTTGTGGGTGGGATCGTCGCATGTGTTTCCTGATTCTGGGGGTATGAACATTCTAGTCAAACAGAGAATGGCAATTCCTCGTGAAATGTGAGGTGAATCATTTTTGACCTTTTGTGCAAGCGGTTCGCAATCTTCGTTCGTAGCTAAAAATTATCATGTTCCTCCAATTCCCGAAACCTCTTGCCTCTCTCCCTCTTAGGGCAATGGCATTAAGTTAAGGAGGGGTAGAGAAACGGTAGGGGAGGAGCTAAGTAGGGGAAATGCTGAGAAAAAAACCTCTACATCATTACGCGGATCAAACGGGAATTGGCGTCGGGCGAGGTACTGAAGCGATTTCGGGTCAAGGCCACTGATTTCACGCGCCAGCGGGTATTGAGCTGGCAGGTGGTGGTGGTGATGATGCTGAGGGGACACAAGGTGTCGTTGCAAACGGCGGTGAATAAATTTTTCAGTGCGCTGGGGGAGGTGTGGCAGGTGGTGACGGCGAGCGCGTACAGTCAAGCGCGCCAGAAAGTGCAGCCGGAGGTGTTCGTGCATTTGAATGCGGTGGCGTGCGAGGAGTATTACACGCGCTACGGGGAAGAGGGAGAAGTGGAGTTATGGCACGGACAGCGGCTGTTAGGGGTGGATGGGAGTTACTTCAATCTGCCCGATACGGAAGAGACGCGGCGGGAGTTCAGCGTGCAGACGAATCAATACGCTGGGGGGGAGCAAGTGCAAGCGTTGGCGTCGGTGTTGTATGACCTGCGCAATGACCTGGGACTGAGTGCGGCGCTGGGGCCCAAGCAGGCGGAGAAGAACTTGTTATTTGCGCACCATTGGGCGGCGACGCGGATGGGGGACGTGCTGGTGTGTGATCGGGCGTATGCGGATTATAGTGTGATGGCGGCCATCGTCGCCCACCAGTGTCACTTCATAATTCGCTTGCCCCGACAGAGCTTTACGGCGGTCAATGCCTTTTGGGCAGCCCCGGAACAAGAGGGCGTAGTAACACTCGCGGTGACCTCAAAGGCCCGGAGTTATGTGAAGGCGCAGCAGCTCCCCACAACCCTGCGGGTACGCCTGATTAAGGTGGTGTTGCCGACAGGGGAGGTTGAGGTGGTGGGAACCGATTTGCTTGATGCGCAGGCGTACCCGGCGGCAGAGTTCGGGACGGTCTATGGCTGGCGATGGAATCACGAGACCTACCATGATCGGCTCAAGAATATCTTCGAGGTGGAGCGGTTTAGTGGGACCAGTGTGCAGGCGATCCAGCAAGACTTCTATGGGGTCGTCTTTTTGGCGACGCTGGAGAGTATCTTGAGCAAGCCGGCGCAAGCCCAACTGACGGCGCGGGGGGAGGAGCGGGAATGGACGAATCCGGTGAAGGTCAATCGCGCTGTGAGTTATATCGCCGTGCTCGATCACGTGGTGGAGTTGTTGGGGGATCCCCGGCGAACTGCCGGGGAGACGTTGGCGGCCATCGAGCATCTCATGCAGACCGCGCCCACGCATCATCGCAGCGGGCGGCGCTTCCCTCGCCGCAAACGCTCCACCGCCCACCGCCTCCGTTTTGCCAAATACGGGAAACGACTGGTGGCTTATAGCTATTTTCAAGTGTTCGCGACCTCATATCCGCAGTGCGCGAACCAGCCGCGAATGTCGCTCACAGTGACTGTGGCAAAGGCATCCACCAACGCCTGCAGTAAGTCGTCGGGCGTGCGGGGTTTGAGCGCCCGCAGCCGCGTTTTCACTTTGGACCAGCACAGCTCGATCGGATTGAGGTCGGGCGAGTAGGTGGGCAGAAACACTACCCCCGCCCCCCGGGCCTCAATCAGTTCGTCGATCTCGTCCTGCTTATGAATCGGGCAGTTATCCATCAAGACTAACTCCCCCCGCTTGAGGGTCGGCGCTAGCAGCTCTTCGACAAAGAAGACCATGGCCTCGCCATCAATGGCCCCCGGCACGCTCAACCCGGTGCGGATCCCCGTAAGGTCCAGCGCCCCGATAGTGGACACGTTGCCGCCTCGGTTGCCCGGCACCGTGTCGTAGACCCGGTGGCCGGGTGCGGCACGGCCATACCGACGAGTCATCGCTAAATTACTGCCCATCTCGTCGACAAAGATGCACTTGCGCAGGTCCAGGACCGTCATCAACTTACGAAACTTCTTGCGCTGCTTCTCGACCCGCTCCGTGGCGACCAGCCTTTTTTTTTCCGCGGCAGCCCCAAGGCTTGCAGCGCGCGACACAGGGTGGACACACTGACCTGCTTGCCCCGCGTCTCCAGCGGGGTTTGTAATTCGGCCAGCGTCACGTCGGGCTGCTTGGCCACCGCCTCCCGCAGCAGCGCCCGCTCGGGCTCTTGGAGCAGCAGCGTGGGGCCTCCCCCGTGCCGCGGCGCCAGGTCCTCCCCGGCACGCTGCCGGCGCAGCATCTTTTTGACGAACGTCAGGCCCACACTAAACACCGTGGCGATGTCCACAATCGTCAACTCCCCTTGTTCGACGGCGGCCACCACCCGACTACGTAATTCTTGCGGATAGGCTTTCATACCTCTCACTATATCTGAGATCGTTTGCATTTGAAAACCGCTATAAGTAAATATCCTCCGGCTTTGCCGGAGGATATTTACTTGCCCTTCCGCGTGCACTTCTCTCCTCCTCATATTTCTAGCTCACCCCGTTCCTCAGTGCCAGAAATTTAGTATGCACCCATAATTCTATCCTCTCTGGACTATATATCTATTTTATGATATATATATTTAGTGAAAGTAAGTAAGTATTCTAGTTTTCCTGATTCGGAGCGCACAACATTGGCGCAATGCGGAAAAATTCCCTTGCGCTTCGCGTGGTCTCCTTTCAAAAAAGGGGCTAGGGAAAACTCGTCACTCTAGGTTAGTAAGGGGCTGATGTTTTGTGGATAATTGCGAGAGTGTTTTGAAAGTAGAGGAGGACTGTCATTGGGCGGAGAAGCAGACAACGAACCCCCCGTGGTTTCGGGCGAAAATTGCTTCGTTCGATTCACAATGACGAGTTTTCTTGAATTGCAAAACACTCTCTTAGCTATGTTATAGCGGTTCTCAATTGAATGCGTTCTCAGAACTCCGCCCTCTTTGCCGATTTTCTCTACAGTTTTTTGGCAAGCGAGACGCCTGCGCTCCCAGGAGAGAACGCATTCAATTGAGAACCGCTATAGGAGGGTTGTTGTATGAAGATCTCGTGTTACGGAGTGTCTGAGAGAG
>JANMSE010000406.1:0-2232 GCA_031389045.1 Deltaproteobacteria bacterium
CACGCTTACGGCCGCTGCGGCAGTCACCAAGACGATCAAAGTTGGCAGTGGTATTTGTCTGGTCATTGAGCGTGATCCGATTCTCATGGCGAAAGAAGTGGCCTCGGTTGATACGCTGTCCAATGGTCGCCTGATCTTTGGCATCGGCGGTGGCTGGAACGCCGAGGAAATGGAGAATCACGGCACGCGGTTCGACAAACGCTGGAAAGTGCTGCGGGAGCGCATTGAGGCGATGAAGGAGATTTGGACGAAGGAAGCCGCCGAATATCACGGGGAGTTTGTCAATTTCGATCCGATCTGGTCGTATCCGAAACCGGTGCAGAAGCCCCACCCGCCGATTCTCCTTGGCACGCTGTCGGAGAAAGGGCTGGATCGCGTGGCCCGCTATTGTGATGGATGGATTCCGGTCGGCATTCGACCAAAGGATTTGCCCGCCGCTATCAAGAACCTGAATGAACGGGCGGTGCGTGTGGGTCGCAAAGCGGGCGACCTCCCCGTGTCCATTTTCGGCGCGCCGGGGAAAGAGGATACGCTGAAGCAGTTCCAAGATGCGGGGGCCGAACGCGTCGTCGTTGGGTTACCTTCCGATAATAAGAGCAAAGTGTTCGCTCTTCTCGATCAGTTTGCCCCGCTCGTGCAGAAGTGCGCGTAGGCTTTTCAAGGCAAAGTCACGCAATCCCCCTCTCCCAGCCAGGCAATGGCACTACGTGGGAGGTCTCCTCAAGTTCCCTCTCCCGGCTGGGAGAGGGCTAGGGTGAGGGGGATCAAGTGAACATTCCTTTATTTTTTTGAGGTTGCCATTATGTCTATCCAGGAAACGACACCGCCGTTACCGATCACCTTCTCGCCGCTCCTTCGACATTACACCCTGGAGGAGTTTTGGGCGTTGCCCGAACCGCCGGACCGCGCGCGCTATGAGTTAATCGCAGGAACCCTCATTATAACCCCACCACCCGACCCACCACATGGAGATATCGCCTCACGCTTGACTCATTTATTGGTCACTTTTCTCGCGTCTCACGGCCAAGCCGGGAACGTGTACCATCCCCGTGAGCCGATCTATATCAACGGCACCTATCTGGAACCGGACATGATGTACGTCTCCCATGAGTTACGGGCACGGATGGGAGCGCGACGCACGTCGGCGGATAGCGTGTTCGAGTGTCTGTCCAAAAGCACGGCGGCGTATGACCGGACGACGAAAGCGGATACCTATCTCGCGCTTGGGGTGCGCGAATTGTGGTTAGTTGACCCGGATGCCGTGTCCATTGAAGTGCGCCATGCCGTCGCCGCGAGCGGCCTAGCCGCGAGCGGGGGCAACGCATTGCCACGCTGGGACCGTGTCGTCTCGATCTCGGACCAGTGGGCGGAATCGCGGGTGTTACCTGGCTGGCGTGTCGCGGTGGACACGGTGTTCGCTGGCCTCGTCTGAGTCGCACGACAACCTCATCATTCCGATGGAAAGGAGGTACTTCGTATGGAAAACCACAAAATCGTGTCACCGGAAGAGTGGCTTCATACTCGCAAGGAATTTCTCGCCAAAGAGAAAAAATTCACTCGCTTGCGTGATGAGTTGAACCGACAACGACGCGAGTTACCGTGGGAGAAAGTGGATAACCCCTATCTTTTTGACGGGCCGAAAGGGCAAGAGACGTTCGCCGACTTGTTCGACGGCAGGAGCCAACTGCTGGTCTATCACTTCATGTTTCACCCCGATTGGACTGACGGCTGCAAAAGCTGCTCGTTCTGGGCTGATAATTTCAACAATACGATTGTCCACCTGTGATCCCCCTCACCCTCACCCTACTCCCAGCCGGGAGAGGGAATTCTCAGTCCCCCTCAGTCACAAATTTTCAATCTCCACCGGTTCCACCGGATCGGCGAGCGTGAAACCGAATACCCGCGCATAGAAATACAGTTCCGCATCCAGCGCGCGCTTGATGTTCTCCGCGCGGCGGAAGCCGTGCTGCTCGCCCGCGAATGGGACATACGCGACCGGGAGTCCTTTCGCGCGCAACGCCGCGACCATCATCTCGGCTTGATTCGGTGGGACAATTTTATCTTCCAGTCCTTGGAAAAAAATCACTGGGCACGAGAGCCGGTCAGTAAAATGGATCGGTGAGCGCGCACGGTAGAGGTCGCGTCGCGCCGGATACGGACCGACCAAACCATCCTCGTAGCGCGACTCGAACTTATGCGTGTCTTGCGCGAGGGCTTCGAGGTCACCAATCC
>JANMSE010000414.1:0-21933 GCA_031389045.1 Deltaproteobacteria bacterium
TCACGCCAATCCGCCGCTTCTTACTCTGTTTCAACGCCGCTTGCACTCCTGGTTCGATCACGCCCACCACGGGGATCGCATAACGCTCACGCAACATCTCCAGGGCGACCGCCGACACGGTATTGCATGCGACCACCAACATCTTGAGGTCTCGATTCATCAGAAAGTCGGCATTTTCACAAGCGTATTGACGAACCACATCAGGAGACTTGGTCCCGTACGGAGTCCGGGCCGTATCACCAAGGTACACAAGGCGTTCATGCGGCAACAACCGCGCCACCTGTTGGAGGACGGTCAACCCACCAATTCCCGAATCGAAAATGCCAATAGCCGCGTCTTTTCCCACCCCTGGTCTCCCACGAAATTCTCGGTATCTTAATCCCCTTCGTCACAACGGGGCAAGGCCGCACACACGAGCGCGGTTGCGGAGTGCATCTTTTTTTTTCATAATGAGGCACTTTGTGAGGTGGGACTGTCAGGTGGAGGTGCTTTTATGAAGTTATTTTCTCTCGCTATCGTTCTTTTTTTATTGCTCACGAGTTGCGCTTCTCAACCTCCGCCCCGTCCACTTGAGAGTACGCCGGTCACCACGCTCCCGCAAAGAGTCGACGCCGAGTCCGTCTTACCCTGGGCGAGCGAAGAACCCGCGGCCGTCGTCGTCAACAAGGCGTGCAAGACCCTCAACGTCTATCAATATGGACGTTTGACCCATACCTACCCCGCTGTTTTTGGGCGAAAGCCGGGAAGAAAACTCCACCAAGGAGACCGTCGCACTCCGCTCGGCCTTTACACCATCATTGATAAAGACCCCCACTCTCGCTGGTCGCGCTTCATGCTCCTTGATTATCCCAATGAAGAAGATCGCCGCCGCTATCGAGAATCTCTCGAAACCGGCAAAATCCCGAAAAGAGTCGGCAACCCAGGTCCGGGGGGTGCGATCGGCATTCATGGCAGTGACCGTGAATCCTTCAATCGCGCTGGCATTGATTGGACGCTCGGATGCGTGTCGATGCTCTCAAAAGACATTAAAGAATTATATACGCTCGTCACCGTTGGCACCCCTGTCTACATCCACGACTAAGCAAACAGTCACTTGACAATCCACGACAATAGCACCAGAACCACTCAAGATTTTCATTCCCATCAAAGTATCGCTTCACCTTTCCATTCTTCATCCGATACTTCCAACTGTTTCGCGTGAAACATTCCTTATATCATTATGCACTCACAGCGAGTTTCTCTCGAATCACTCATCCGCGGGAGCACGCACGCGCTCGTGATCGGCGTGGGAGGCGGCGGTGATGTGGTCGGGGCTCTGGCCACGGCCCGCTTCCTAGAATTCTGCGGATTGCGTTTCACATTGGGAGGACTGCCCTGGGAACGCTTCATCTACGACCCAACCCCTGGACCACGTCGATTAGTGGAGATCGAAAATGCCCGCATCCTTCATCCACAAGCATGGATGGTGAACGGTGCGACTCACACCTATGCCGGGTTACGATTCACGGAAACGGAAATGGCGGCACTCTACGGCTGGGAAGTGTTGCATATCGATATTATGGAAGGAGTCGCCGGTGCGGTCGCGGGCCTCGAAGCCGCTATTGCTACGTTAGGTATTGATTTGCTTGTTGGTATTGATGTCGGTGGCGATTCCCTCGCGCAAGGAGGAGAGCCAGGATTACGCAGCCCGCTCGCCGACTCCATCATGTTGGCCGCCTTTCAGGAACTAGAGAACCGTGGCCACCAAGCACTATGGGGAGTCTTTGGGTACGGGAGTGACGGAGAACTGACCACTGATGAAATAGAGTACGCCCTCGCGCGGGTGACCAAAGCAGGCGGACTCTTGGGAGCCTGGGCTTTAACCCCACAAGTCGTCAGCGAACTGGAAGATGTTATTGAAAAAGTGCCAACCGAGGCGAGTGCCATTCCGCTGCAATGCGCGAGAGGGGCCTGGGGGAAGGGAAGTATCCGCTACGATCAACGGCACCTCAAACTCACCCCACTCACGACCCTCACCTTCTATCTCTCGCCTTCCATTGTCTATCAATCGGTGGCTCGGCCCGCGCGAGCGGTTTCTCTCAGCACTTCACTTGATGAAGCCAACGACGCACTTCATCGGTTAGGGATTAAAAGCGAACTTGATCTCGAACGGGAACGGCTCCTCGCGAAGTAGAGACGCGCCAGCGGGGCGTCTCTACAAAAAGATCACTGCGCGAAGGTCTCAACAATCAATCGATGATTCTCCATCACTCGCTCAGCACGAACGCCCGCCGTCGGCGTGTACAAAATCGGCAGGTCGATGAGCCCATCCCATTTCTTGATCTGCTCACGGCATTCATCGGGCGTTCCCGCGACCGCGATCTGCTCGACCATATCGTCGGTCACCGCCTCCGCCATCTTGGGCAAGTTGAAGGTGCGGAAATGCTCCCAAATCGCCAGCTTCTGCTTTTCCCAGCCGTGCAGATTGAGAATCTCCTCGTAAGACTTGACCGAAACGTAGAAGGCGATCTGATTCTTGGCGTCACGCAGCGCCTGCTCGCGATTATGGCTGATGGAAGTAATGAGCAACGAAGTCACGTCGATGTCCCCCACCGTCCGCCCTACCCGCTTCGCGCCAATTTCCAGATTGGGTTTGATATACTCGGCAATGAACTTGCGGCTGTATAAAGGATGTCCCACCAGCCCATCGGCCACTTCACCGGTTGTGCGCAGCATGCCTTTCTGCACCGCCGCCAAGTAGAGAGGAATACTGTCGCGTACCGCATACGGACGCGAAAAGGCGGGAATGTTCAGGCGGTAAAATTGCCCCTCGAATTTGACGCCCATGCCTTTGTGCGAAGCCCAGATTTTACGAATGAGCGCCACGCACTCCTTCATCTTCGCGGCGGAGCGCGGCTCGAACGGCTGCCCATACCAGCCTTCATTCATGGACTTGGTGCCACTACCGAGTCCGAGGATCATCCGTCCACCAGACATCTCATCCAAATCCATCGCGCCGGTCGCATTGAGCACGGGATTACGCATATAGGCATAGGCGATGCCGGTGGCGATTTTGGTGCGCTTGGTGGCCTGCGCCACCGCCGCCAGGGTGACCAAGCCATTACGGTTAAAGAACTCGCCGTTCCAGACCGAATCAAAGCCCGCGTCATCGGCTAAGCGGGCCACTTCGGTCATGTCCTTAATGGTTGGCGTAAAGAGTGCGATTGCTCGACGTTGCATAGAGGTCTCCTTCATCCTTACAAAAGAAAAATTATCGGACATAGAATATGCAGAGCGTTCTCACTCCGCGTGGTTTTACAGGAGGACCTGCCCGCCGCACACTGGCAAATAATGACCAGTGATAAAACTGCCCAACTCCGACGCGAAGAACAACACCGCGTTGGCGGTGTCCTCCACTGTTCCCGAACGTCGCAAGGGCACCTGTTTCTCATGTTTTTCTTGAGATTCAGGAGTCAGCATTGCCTTCACCTCTTCCGTTAAGGTCAGGCCCGGAGACACAATGTTGACCGTGATGTTAAACTGGCCAACTTCAACCGCCAGATTACGGGTGAAGCCGATCATGGCCGTCTTTGCCGCCGTGTAACCGTGATACTGTGGTGACGGTTGGTGAATCCCAATCGTATTGATGCTAATTACCCTCCCCCACCGTCGCGCCTTCATGCCTGGTAGCACCGCTTGCGAACAGAGAAACGCCGCTTTCACGGTGGTGTCGATCTGCTCCTGCCAGTGCGTCCAGGTTGTATCTTGAAAGCTCTTTCTCGGAATCGCCGCCGCGTAATTACTGACGAGAATATCGACCTGACTAAAGGTGTCCTCGATTTTTTTCATCATATCACGCACTTGCGCCTCATTAGTGATGTCGGCCTTCACCACGAGGGCCCTCCCCCCAGCCGCTTGAATTTCTTCAAGCACTCGTTGCGGATTGCCTTCATCCTGTACTTGATTGATGACCACGCACGCACCTTCACGCGCGAACACCCGTGCGATCCCGGCACCGGTTCCGCGCGCGGCGCCGGTAATCAACGCGACCTTACCTGCCAAAAGCATATAATCCCTTCCTTACAGCGGTTTTCATTGGAGCGAGGAGACATCCCTTTCCGTAGGCCGGGATAAGGCCGTAGGCCGTTCCCGGCGCGAGCGTACAGCCGGAAACGCTCCGCTTATTCCGGCCTACTTTCTCTCTTCGTTCAAGTGCAAACCGCTGTAGTCTGGCTAAAAGCTATAAGCCATAAGCTATAAGCCATAAGCCGTTTACCCCGCCTGCAAACCTAATCCGCGAATCGCCATGATGTTACGTAATACATTACTGGTCCCGCCTTGGATCGTATAAGCCGGAGCATACAGATATTCGTGCGCGGCTCGGCCAGCCAAACGCGCCGCGGGTGATCCTGGCATCAGCACCGCGTAGTCACCCATAATGCTAGAGACGGTTTGCGCGATCCGTTGCTCGACTTCCGTGCAAAAGCATTTGGCCATCGCCGCTTCGTAATTGGAGACGAACCCTTTGGTCAGCGACCAGGCGACTTTGTAGACCAGCGACCGCCCAATATCGAGTTCAATCCGCATTTGCGCCAGTTGATTGCGGATGATGGGGTCCTTCGTGAGTCCCTGCTCTTCGGCGTATTTCACGGTGTCGCGGAACAGCGGGTAGTTGCTCAACAATCGCTCGATGCCGCTGCGCTCATAGTCGAGTTGCGAGGCGATCTGATACCAGCCACGATTCTTCTCGCCGACCAACCATTTCTTCCCGATGCGCGCGCCGTCAAAGAAGACCTCATTGAAGTGATGTTCTCCGGTAATATCGATCAGGGGGCGCACCGTAATACCTGGAGTTTTCATATCGACGAGAAACTCACTAATTCCTTTATGCTTTGGTGCGTTCGCATCCGTCCGCGCCACGAGGTAGGCGTAGTCCGCGACATGAGCGAAGCTGGTCCAGATTTTTTGGCCGGTGAGGAGAAAGTCGTCGCCGTCTTCCTCGGCTTTGGTGCGAAGCGACGCGAGGTCAGACCCTGCTCCGGGTTCGCTCATGCCCAGACAGAAAACGATTTCACCACTCGTCACGCGCGGCAGAATCTCGGCTTTCTGTTCTTCGCTTCCATAAGCAAGTAAGGCTGGGCCGACTTGGCGATCACCGAGCCAGTGCGCCGCCACGGGAGCACCCGCGCGGAGTAGCTCTTCGGTGAGAATCACGCGGTCCAAATAAGATCGTTCTTGGCCGCCATACTTCTTCGGCCAGGTGACACCGATCAAACCACGCGCGCCGAGCTTGCGTGAGAATTCACGCGAAAAGCCGACGATCCAACCATCCTCGGTGCGTTTGTCTTCAGGCACTTCCGTTGTGAGAAACTGGCGAATCTCAGTCCGAAATGCTTCTTGTTCGGGGGTCAGGGCAAAATCCATGCTGTCTCCTTTTACGTTTTAGTCCTCACCGTCCCTGCAACGCCTGCTCGAACGCGTGCGGGGAGTATCCTTGAATCGGCTTCCCGTTGATCACGACCAGTGGGACACCTGGACTCGGGAGGATTTCTTGTTTGCGTTGCGCGGCCACGGGATCGGCTTCCACATCATATTCAGTAATCGCGATTCCTCGCGACTGAAAATACTCACGCGCTTTTCTACAGTAGCCACACCAACTGGTCATAAACATTTCAACGTGCGCATCCGCCACCACTGGCACTGGGGCTTCAACAAGAGGAGGAACTTTCTTGACGGATCGATTCGTCGTTTGGGACTTCAGCTCCTTGTCCAGGTTCACTTGCGAGCCGAAAGTTCCGCGCGGGGTTGTGGGTATCGCCTCAACCTTGTTGGTTCTTCCGGCATTGTTCGGTGGCGCATCGCCAAAATGCATGACCCCATTCTGATCAACCCATTTGTACATTTCTCCGTATGCCATTCCGCCACTATGAAGGACCGCGACCAGAAAGATAAAGAACAATTTCAGGTATCGCATGATATATACTCAGGCGAGTCATTCCAGCACTCGCCTGCCTTTCTTATCATTCGCATCGGCGGCTCTTGGTGTTTTCTTTACGCTAACTCTTTCCTCAGCACCGGCAACACCTCTTTCCCCATCAGTTCAATACTCCGCATGGTGAGATCATGCGGCAAGCCACCGTACTGGGCCTCGAAGATCATGTGGCCGATGCCCAGACGTTTAATGATCTCCTTGATGCGTTGCGTCACCTGTTTCGGTGTCCCCACTACAAAACCGCCAGCTTCTTGCAGATCGTCAATCGACATCTGAAAGACAGGTTTATGTTTTTTCGGACCCGATCCTTCCGAGAGAATCGAAACGGTGCCGCGCGTCGTCATTCCCACGGGCATATAATAATGAATCGGTCCCTTTAAGGATGTTTGCGTCCGCCACAGATAATGTTCGAACGATTTCCGCGCGTCGGCCTCGGTGTCCGCGACAAACAGCCCAGTCATGTACCCTAAATTCTCAGGTGTCGCCGTGTACCCAGTCTCTCGCGCGGTCTCGCGGTAGATGTCGAACCACTGTTCCGCCATGTCCATGGGTGCCAGGAATGACACATACGGATAACGATGTCGCGCGGCCCATCTGATGGATTCCGCGCTGCCGATCCCTGGAATCCAGATTGGCGGATGTGGCTTCTGCAACGGGAATACCCACGGATTGACGTAGCGAAACTGAAAGTGCTTGCCTTCCCAGCGAAACGGACCCGGCTCGGTCCAGGTCTTGATGATAAGGTCATGTGATTCTTGATACCGCTCGCGGTTCAGCCCTGGATTGATGTTCATTGAGAACTGTTCAATCCCAATGCCCCGCACGAAACCCGAAATGACCCGCCCTTCCGACATCAGGTCCATCATCGCCACTTCTTCAGCGAGCCGGACCGGATTGTCCCACAAGGCGATCACGTTCCCAAGCAATAGGATTTTGCAGGCCTTGGTACGCGCGATCAGTGCCGTCGCGCTGATGTTGGCTGACAAATGGAGACACGTTGGCGTATTGTGATGCTCATTCACCATCAGTCCGTCGAAACCAACCGTCTCCGCATACACATATTCATCAAAATACCGTTTATAGAGCTGTGCTCCCTTCTCGGGATTAAAGTATTTGTTCGGATAGGTGAGCCGAATGGACGGATACTGGTCGAGTTCTGGTGTCTCTGGATATGGCATCTCACTAAAATAGTAATAGTCGATCATGGCTTCTCCCCTTTTTCTTTGCGAAGCACCTGATAAGTGTTCAGCTATCAGCTTTCAGTAGTCAGCGAAACAGGAAAACTCGGAAGATTTTGCCCTACTTCTGACAGGAACCAGAGCCCCCAGGGTACGTATCTCCTTGTTTTTGCTGAAAGCTGACGGCTGACGGCTGAACACTTACTTACTTTCGTTCCAAGAATTCTTCAACCATCGCGACAAACTCGGCGGGACGCTCCAACTGCGGCGAATGTCCACAGCGATCAATCACTTTCAGTTCTGATCCACGAATCGCCTTATGATACGTTTCCCCGTGCGCCAGTGGCACCAGCCGGTCTTGTTTGCCCCACACCACCAGCGTCGGCGACTTCACCCGTCGCAAGCGATGGATGAGCTTCGGGTTGTACATATACGGCTTCCAACCCAACAGTTGCGCCATGATCTGACTGTTCTCGCGCAGCTCCATTTCTTCAGGCGTTGGTTTCAGAGGAAAGAGCTTGTCCCGCTCGGCGACTTGGGAGAGATCGAAAAAGACCATCGGCGCTAACTCTTGGGGCGAGAGCAGGAAAATATCGGCGATCTCCGCGCCTTCCACTCGCAACCCAACCGCATTGACGAGTGCAAGCTTCTCGATGCGCTCCGGGCAAGTGGCGGCTAGTTCCGCGGCGATCCACCCGCCCATCGAGAAGCCGACGACTGGCACTCGTTGGATATGAAAGTGGTCGAGAAAATCCATGTAGAAGTCCACCATGTCGGTCATGGAGTCGAGCCATTCCGGTCGGGTCGAGCGACCAAAGCCTGGATGCGTGGGGAAATAGACTTCGTAGTGTTGGGCGAGGAGGTCATGGAAATGCAACCATCCAGGATTCCCACCAGCACCATGTAACAACAAGAGAGGTTTCCCCTTCCCTCCCCGAATCATGTGCACTTTGGCACCGCTGATCTCAACAACTTCTTCGCGAAACTCCGCCATGTTTCCCCCCTTTTCAAGTCCAAGGTCTTTTTCTAAGGCTAAAGTCCAAGGTCTAAAGTCTTTTTTGCTGATAACTGAGGACTGACAGCTTCCTATAGATACGTTGCGAACCATTCCTTGATGTGTGGCATGCTTTGTTCCAAACCTGGACCAGCAATGATGTCGCTGTGGCCAAGTCCGGGGAGAATCACCAGTTTCTTTGGTTCGCCGGCATGCTTGTACATCGACATTGATTCCTCCATCGACACCCGTTCATCGGCATCGCCGTGGAGCCAGAGTATCGCGCGTGGTGAGATGCGCGCCACGACGGACTCTGGTCGATAGGCGATCAACGCTTCACCCGAAGCTAATGTGATTTCTCGACTCCATTGCGGATACTGATGGAGAATTTGCTCGAAGAGTTTGGTGGTACTTTCCGGCTCCGGCACGATGTCCTTGGCATGAACATATTGCAAACGACCGCTGAGCACGCGCTCGCGTCGATCTTCAGCTAAACGTTGCAGTAACGCTTTCCATTCCCAAAAATGACAGGCATCACGAATCCAACGCCCGCAATCACCAATACCACAGACACTCACGGTCGCTTTCACGCGCTCTTCAACGCCCGCGGCGTAACTGGCATTCGCTCCCCCCAGGCTCACCCCGAACAAACCAATACGATCAGGGAACACTTCAGGTTGATGTTGCAAGCAAGTCACGGCGTTGCGAATATCCTCAATCTGTCGCATGGGGAGGATTTGTCGCCGTGGTTCACCGCCACTTTCGCCCAAGAACCGATAGTCAAAGGTGAGGACCACATACCCCAACGTGGCTAACCGTCTCGCGACTTCGGGCAGAAGCACTTCTTTCACCGCGGTAAATCCGTGGCACATGACAATTCCCGGCCGTCTCTCACCAGTAGCGATATTGTCCGGCAGAAAGAGCACGCCCGCCATCGGTACGGCTTCACTATAAAAGCGAATTGGTTTTTCCATACTTGATCTCTTCATTCTTCATTCCTACAGAGGTTTTCATTGGAGCGAGGAGACTCCCCTTTCCGTAGGCCGTTCCCGGCGCGAGCGTACATGCCGGAAACGCTCCGCTTATTCCGGCCTACGTTCTCTTCATTCTTCATTCTCAATTCTTAATTCCCTTGCACCAGCGCTTCCTTCGGTACGGTGTCATCGACCATTTGCACTAAGTCCATCACATGCCGCGTATTCGCCCCCAAATCCCCCTTCCCCGTGCGAGAGGCAGAGCGCACGAAGAGCAAACTGCCACTCGGTTGCGCAGGTTGAATCTGGATCGTCACGTCATCCTTGAACTTCCACAACTTCGTGGTCACCACCGCTGTGATCTCTTTCTTCTCGTGATCGAGTGTCGCTTCCCAGCGTAAACGATCCACGGCTTTGCGCGTGATCTCGAAAAGCAACGCGGGCGGGGCCTCGTAGCGACGCAGCCGCAGCTCAGGAAACGGAGAATCCGCCGTCGTCTCCGCCACATTGGTATTCAGATACGTCGAGAGTCGCGTGCCCCAACCAGGTGGCTCCGCGAGCGGCACTCGATTCCCCATGACCCCCGCCGCTAGCAGCGCGACACCAAACAGCACTAAGAAGAACAAAATTTGTAATAGTCCGCCTATCATACCTATGACCCTCTCCCTGGGCTTACGCCAGGAGCAGTGCTTTGAGCGCCCCCCAGTCTGTCACTGGCAACGAGCAGGTGAAATTATGACACACGTAGACCGTTAATTTTCCGTCTACTTGAGTTTTCCCAGCTAACAAGGACGGCACCGGTTCCCCCTGCCGTGGATCGACACACTTCAGCGTTTTGTTCGGAATAAACTCACGATGCAGTTGGGTAAGCAAAGTAGTCGTCGCCTCGGCCTGTGGGTCGCCTAAGACCACGATCTCTTTCGGTCGGCGCAGGTATAAGTCGAGGGCGGCGAGCATCAGACTAAAACCAAAGGGATTCTCTTCCATCGCGTCATAGAAAAGCCGCAACGTCTTTTCCGCCTTTTCGAGATAGGCTGGATTCTCGGTCAAGTACGACAACCGCAACAAAACCAAGACGGCCATCGAATTCCCTGAAGGAACCGCTCCATCAAACGCGGACTTCGAGCGACTGATGAGCGCTTCGTGGTCATTACTGGTGAAATAGAATCCGCCCTCCTGCTCATCCCAAAAGTGGGACAAGAGCGTCTCGGTCAGTTCCACGGCGCGCTCCAAATAGACTCGCTCGAACGTGGCTTCATAGAGATCAATCAACGCCGCCGCCACGAACGCATAGTCATCGAGATAGGCATTGAAGCGCGCCTGCCCATCCTTGAAGCTGTGCAGGAGCCGCCCATCACGGTGAAGTCGCGTCCACAAAAACTCCGCGTTGTGGCGCGCGATCTCCACATAGCGCGGATGTCCAAGCACCTGCGCCGCGTTGGCGAAGGCTGACAGCATCAAGCCATTCCAACTCGCTAGCACCTTCTCGTCACGTCCAGGTTTGATCCGCTCCTCACGCACGGTGAAGAGCTTCTGCTTGGCTTCCGCCATCAACCGTTGGACTTCCCCCACGTCGCGGCGAAACAGCTTCGCCAACTGTTCCAACGTCAACGTCGGATGGAGGATGTTCTGATGCTCGAAGTTGCCCACATCGGTGACATCGTAATAGCGACAAAAGAGTTCTCCGACCTCCTCACCAAGCAGCCGCATGACTTCATCTCGACTCCAGACGAAGAACTTCCCTTCGACTCCTTCCGAGTCCGCGTCCTGCGTCGAATAGAATCCCCCTTCAGGCGAGAGCATCTCTCGTTCGACGTAAGCAAGAATCTCTTCCACCACCTGACGGAAGAATGCGTCGCTCGTCATTTGATAGGCTTGCAAATAGAGCGGCACTAGCAAGGCATTGTCGTAGAGCATCTTCTCGAAATGAGGCACCAACCAGCGTTCATCCACTGAATAGCGATGGAACCCACCGCCCAGGTGATCGTAAACGCCCCCTTCGGCCATCTTGCGCAGCGTGTGGGTCGTCAGTTCCACGTAGCGCGCATTGCCAGTTGCCTGCGCCTGTCGCAAGAAGAGTGAGAAGACCGTCGAGTTAGGAAACTTCGGCGCGCCACCAAGTCCGCCGTGCGTCGAATCAACATGTTTCGCCAAGTTCGCGGTCACCTGCGCCAAGGTGTCGAGTTGCAAGGGGCGAGTGCTCTCCTCACGATGCGCGAGATTCTCCAGATTGGCCAAAATTTGCGCGGTGGAGTTGGTGATATCTTGGGGCCGTTCGTGGTACGCCTGCGCGACGCCGGCGAGTACGCGCGGAAATGCTGGCAAGCCATGTCGATCCACCGGCGGGAAATAGGTGCCACCATAAAAGGGCTTGCCATCCGGGGTGAGAAACATGGTCATCGGCCAACCCCCACGCCCGGTCAGCATCTGCACCGCGTTCATGTAGATTTCATCGACATCCGGCCGTTCCTCACGGTCAACCTTAATGTTGATGAACAGCTCGTTCATCACGCCAGCGATTTGCTCATCCTCGAACGACTCACGTTCCATCACATGGCACCAGTGACACGCGGAGTAGCCGACACTCAGAAGGACCGGTTTATTTTCGGCTTTCGCTCTGGTGAAGGCTTCCTCGCCCCACGGATACCATTCGACTGGATTATGGGCATGCTGAAGCAAGTAGGGGCTGGTTTCCGTGCTGAGGCGATTGGTAAATTTGTGGGTCATTTCACTATCCTTACGAATTTTGCCGTTCACGTATGATAAATCCGCTTCGCTTCCGCCCTCAGCTCCTCACGAAAATCAGGATGAGCGATCTCGACCAGAGCCACCGCGCGTTGCTTGAGGGTTTTACCGCGCAGCTCCGCGATCCCGTACTCCGTCACGACATAATCAACGAACGCTCGCAACGCCGTCACCACACTGCCAGGCTCCAGCATGGGCACAATGCGAGACAACCGTCGCCCTTTCACCAAAGCGGTGGATGGCGTCACGATCACGGACCGTCCCGGATTACAGTAGGCGGCGGTGATGGTGAAAATCGTTTGCCCGCCAGTGCCGGTGTACATATACGGCCCAATAGACTCGGAGCATGCCTGCCCGCCGAGATCGACCGCGAGTGCGTTATTCACCGCTACGTAGTTCTTCTGATTCACGAGAAGACGAAGATCATCGGTATAGGTGAAATCGTACAGCTCGAAGTTAGGGTTGCCGTCCACGATGTCCAACTCGTCCGGCAGAATGCCAATGAACGCACTGGCCACGGCCTTGCCGGGATTCACTGTTTTATACTTGCCGTTAATCACGCCTTCCTTAACGAGGCGGGCGATGCCACCGGGAATCACTTCGGTGTGGATACCAAGATCGTTCCGGTTACCGAGATACATCCCCAAGGGTGAAGAGACACTGCCTAGTCCAATCTGAATGGTGTCGCCATCATGAATCAGCTCATTGGCGATCAGCGTGCAGATAATCTCCGTCGCCGCGATCTCTTCTTCGTTGCGCGGCGTTGGTGGCAAGGCCGCCGGGGGCAACGTCGGCTCGACGAAGTGAGTAATCTCCGAAATGTGAATGTAGTTCTCACCACCAGTGCGAATAAAATTCTCGTGCACTTCACCAATGACGGCACGAGCAGCGGCGATCATCGACTTGGACATGAAGATGCCGGTGCCAAAACTGCAATAGCCATTTTTGTCCGGCGGCGAGATCGGGGTCATATAGACATCACAGGTGATCCCTGGCGGCAGCTCCTTGTGGCGATAGTAGGCGACCGGGATGAAATCGACGCGGCCCTCGGCCATGGGCGGGCGTGTGGTGGTCCCCAGGTACGGGGTTTGAAGCGTAAACGCCTTGTCCGCGCCCGGCTGGTCCCAATTAAAGAGCGGACCGACGACCCCGACTTTCACATCGCGCAGCTCCTCCTTGCGGTCAAGGAGCGCTTGACTGAGGGTGACGGGAGTCGCGACCAGCCAGTTGATTTGCACCGAGTCTCCGTTCCGCACAACCTTCATCGCTTCCCGCGCCGACACCAGCTTCTTCCCACATCGTTCACGCCAGTCCATAGACTCCTCCTGCTGAATCAATCTTTGCCCGGAGCATAAACCACGCTCCCCAAGCAAGTAAAGTCGGAACCGGCGGATTTTCCTTGTTCTCGCGAGTCGCGTGTGGTAGGACACAGCCCAAGATCATTCCCCATCCCTACACGAGGTGAACATCATGGACATTCGTATTGAATACTGCGCGGCGTGAGGCTACGAGCCCAAAGCCGTCAGTCTGACGGAACAACTCTTGACCGAGTACAAACAACGGATCAGTGCACTGACCTTGGCCCCGTATGATGACGGACGGTTCGAGGTCTTCGTCAACGGCCAGAAAATTTATTCCAAGCACGCGACCGGTAGGTTTCCTGAATACAAGGAAATCCGCACGGCCCTGGGGAAACAGGCGGGGTGAGGGTGAAGATTGAGGTAGCAAGCCATGGACAGTAGATAGACTCTGCCCTTTCTTGAAAAGCGTGCTATAAAATCTGGCTAGCACCTAATCACGCGCATATCCGTAGAGGAGGATAGAAGGATTCCCATGACAGACCTCACTTTCTTTCGATGGCACCGCAAACAAGAAAATAGGGCACGGCATCACAGGGAGTCACGATCCCCCGTTCTTCCCCGCCGACAACGTAGCTTGTGGCGCATCCTCATTCTTGCCTCACTCTTCTGCTCCCTGTGGATTGTCGGAAATTCCGAGGTCATGGCACAAACACCACCGCTCAACCTCAGTGAGATCATTCACAAACGATTAGAAGTCCGACGACCACCAGAGCCTGAGTTGAGCCCGGTCGTGCCAGAGCCCAGCGCGGATCCGAACGGCTCCTCCACGGTCGATGCCGCCAATACCGAGGAGGCGACCAGTGCGCCAACGAACCCACCACAGCCATCCGCTCCTGGGCAAGCGCCCCAACCCCAACCCACAACCCCCGTCCCCGCGCCTCAAGTCCAAGCTCAAGCGCCCGCGACTCCCGAGGTAGTCGCCCCCGCGCCAAAGCCGATCAAATTCATTCCGCCGAAACTCCGCGTCGGGAAAGACCCGCTACCAACCTCAGCGATGCTCACACGCTTTTATGATGGGCGTGGCCACCAACCCGCGTGGACGAATAACGCTGGCGTCCTCCCGCATGTCGAGACGTTTCTCCAACTGCTCCACACCGAGGCGGAACGCGAAGGCTTGCACGCGAAAAACTATGACTCCGCGAAAATCAAAACTCTGCTCACCGAGGTGCGCCCTGGAGCAGGAACCACGGGCCCTGCCCCTGACGCTCTCGTCGATCTTGATTTCTTGCTCACCGATGCCTTTCTTCGCTACGGAGCCGACACTTCGCTTGGCGACGTCACGCTCGACTCCTTGACTGAAAAATGGTTCGAGACCAATGGCGAGGCGGACCTCGTCCTGGCCTTACAAAATGCACTGTTGACCAACACGCTCGAAGCCACACTGAAAAATTTTCCGCCACAACAGGAAGGATACGTCAAACTGCGCGAAGTCTTCATGCGCTATCAAGCGATTGCCGAACAGGGCGGATGGCCGTCCGTGCCCACGGGCGACACCTTGCAGTTTGGCGACCAGGGAGCACGGGTCGCGACACTTCGGGCGCGACTTCTGGCATCGGAAGACCTGGCCACCGTCTCCGCGAACACGACGACGCCAATACGGACCGTGTCCTCGGAACAGCGGGAGGCGCGGAACCTCCCACAAGAAGAAAAAGGAAGAGCAGAGGCGTTGTTCGATGAAACCACGGAAGCAGCGGTAAAAACCTTTCAACGTCGCCATCGCCTCACGGAGAATGGCATCGTGAATAAGGACACTCTCGCCGCGCTCAATGTGTCGGCGGGAATCCGCGCGCAGCAGATCGCACGGAACCTGGAACGCTGGCGCCGGTTGCCCAAGGACCTTGGGAAGCGCCACATCGCCGTCAACGTCCCCGATTTCATGCTCGAAGTCGTGGAAGATGACCGTCCGGTCATGGACATGAAAGTCGTGGTCGGCAAGGTGATGCGCGAGCGCGCGACACCGACGTTTAGCGCCCCCATGAAATATGTCGTCCTCAACCCCTACTGGAACGTCCCAAAGAGTATCGCGCAAAAGGAACTCCTGCCCCTCTCACGCAAAAGCCCGAAGTATCTCGCCCGAAACAATTTTAGCATCAAGCGGGTTTCGGCTGGGGTCAAACAAGTCCGCGACCCGAATGCCGCCGACGGATCAATGATCTCGGTGAAGACGTATGATTATTTGTTGCGCCAGGGACCTGGACCGAAAAACGCGCTCGGTCGTGTGAAGTTCATGTTCCCCAACGACCATAGCGTGTATCTCCACGACACCCCATCGAAAGACCTGTTTAACCGCGAAATCCGCGCCTTTAGTCACGGCTGTATTCGCATTGAGAAGCCAGTTGATCTCGCGGAATATCTCCTGCAAGGAACGCCGAAAGGCTCACGCAAAGCGATCCAGGCTACGTTCAAGCACAATAAGGAACGGACTGTCTGGCTCCCAGAGCCCGTCCCAGTGCACATACAATACTGGACCGCGTGGGTTGATGATGACGGGTCACTCCAATTTCGCAATGACATTTATGGCTATGACCGTCTTCCTGGCGCGAGCCGGTTATCGGCGACGACCAAGCCGCGAACGAAACTCCGTAAGAAATCGCGGCCCCGCCCACGCATACAACAGCAGGCCCCACAGATGGAAATTCAGCCACCCGCACCTCCTCCTCCGGCGCAAACAGAAGCGCATACAACGATGTAAACCTTGGACGGGGCTTTGGTGGGCCTCGTCCATTACAACACAGCAGGAGGATGTATGAGGAAGAACTGGTGGCACCGGTGGGGATTGCCGATGCACATGCTGATCGCAGTCCTCTGTTTCACGCATGAGGCCGTGGCCGCCTCTCACGCAACGCAAAAAGCAGCAAAAAAAAGCAAATCAGAAACAACGGTGCTCAAGAGCGCCAAATCCAAATCCACCCAGACCGTCAAGCGCGCTCAACCGGAAGTCCGAAAAAAACGTACCCTTGCCACCGTGCACCGCTCCCGGACAAAATCCCGCAAAGCGGCTTCTTCTTCTAAACTCCGCGCCTCTGCGGCTCTGCGTGAGACATCCGCTTCCCCTCGATCCGCCAAATCCGCGAAGTCACACAAATTCACGAAACTCCGGGTCCTCGCCCTCAAAGAAACCAAGGATCACAAATACGTCAAGATGTTGGTCCCAGTTCCAGACCGAACGTACCGCAGGTCCACGACACGCAACGAGATGTCCGCCAAGTCCGAGCGAAGGAATCGGTCCCAACGCCACACGGCGATGATTCCCGCTCCCGCCCTATCCGACTTCCTCACTCCCCCATCGGTCACGGCAACCGCACCACAATCGCCGAAGCCGACAGCCCCACAGACGGAGCAATTACCAGCCACACCACTGGCTGCGGTTCCTCCCGCGCCAGTCCTTGAGCCGCCACAAGAGTCCACCGCTGCTTCCGCAACCACGCTTGCCGCGCTGAAAGAGCCAGAGCCGGTCATGGAAACGCAAATGGAAGCGCAACCGGAACGGCGTCCGCTTGCTTCAGTTGGCTACACCGCTGGACGCGCCGCCTTTCAGGTCAAATTCAATGGCGAACGCCTGCTCCACCGCCTCAATAGCGCCTTCGTGCTTCCTGGCGATGAAATTTTCGTGGAAGTCGTGGATAGCCAAAAGAAACGTGACTATACTTTCCAGACAACACTAGGACCGGAACGCCAACTGGGACCAACCCGCTGGTACTGGCTCGCGCCCAGCTCACCAGGAGTGTATTCCGTCAAAGTGCAACGGCCACGCTCCAACACCACGGTCACGCTGAATGTCTTCGTCATGGTGCCGCTCGACCGCGTTGAAGACGATGGGATGCTCAATGGCTATCGCATTGGGCGCTATCCAACGGTCGCGCTTCGCCAGCAAGCGATTTACACTCCGCCGCGCGGGCTCATCGAAGTCACTCAGGACATTGAGAACATGTTGGTCAGCCCCCATTTCCGTTTGCGGCAATTCCTCTGCAAACAAGATGGGGACTATCCCAAATACATGATTCTCGACACCCGTTTGCTGAACGCGCTGGAATTATTGCTTGAGAAAGCCAATGCGTACGGGTATCCCGCGCGGACACTAACGGTGATGAGCGGGTATCGCACCCCGTATTACAATCGCGCGATTGGCAACTCGACCACCTATAGTCGGCACGTGTGGGGAGACGCCGCCGATATTTTCATTGACGAGAACCCCAAAGATGGGCGCATGGACGATCTCAATCAAGACGGCGAGGTGGACTCTCACGACGCCGAAGTGCTGTACGATCTGATTGAGAACCAATACGATTCCCGCTTCCAAAAGCTGCATGTTGGTGGGTTGGCACGGTATCGCGAGACCTCCTCGCATGGACCATTCGTGCATGTGGATGTGCGAGGAGTAGAATCCCGATGGGGCGCGGGAAGCGCGGCGAAGGGAACAACCCCCTCGACACAGCCAGTCGCCCTCCAGAGCAACCGACTCTCATCCCAACCGTCTTATTGGAGAGGAGAACGCGAAACGGAGTCCGCGCCGTAGGTTCCGAGTTCCCTCTCCCGGCTGGGAGAGGGCTAGGGTGAGGGGGATCAAGTGATCTTTTCTTTGAATTTTCCAGCCCCTGACATCGACAGGCTTACGCCTTCTTCCCACGCGGCTTGAGATCGAGGTCTTCCGGTGGGGTCTTCGGCAGTTGCCAACGAATATACGGTTTATCCTTCAGCTCGTGATACGCGTTGGCCTGATCGACGGCTTTATGGAACGCCGCCTCAAACGCGGGAAAATCCTTGGCCGCGATGGCTTTTCCGATCGGCGGCCAATCTTCGGCCATGAATTGATTGAGCGCCTCCTCGTGTTTGGGTCGCGTGAAGGCACCAAGCTCCATCAGTTCCTTGATTTCTTTCCACTGAAAATTCGCCAGTTCCCAATGCCCTTCCTTGGCGGCGTAGAAGAGCTTCCAGGTCCGTTGTCCAATCTCCGGCATGATGCGCGCGAGTCCAGGCTGGATCACGGCGACCTCTTCCAGTGTCACTTCCCGGTGCCCACTCCACACACCCGTCTCGGCCAGCACTTCCTTGATTTTCGCCTTGAGTTCTTCGTCTGTCATGGTCTCCTCCTTCACGTTGGGTTGCTACGAGCCGGGCTACTATACTGAATGCCGCGTGAAGGGTGAAGGGTGGCGAAGCATGGCAAGACTAGCCAACTCGCACTGGCATCGTTGCTTCCACTCGTCGCCGTCGCACACGCCAGCGATGAGTCGCGGCCCAGACGACATGCGTATCGGGGAAACTCGCGGTGAGGAACTCAAGGAAATGTTTTTCCGCCCGTCGGGCGCTCGCGCGGTTGGGATGGGCGTTAATGAGTTCCGCCGCGATAAAGAGTTCCTCAATGGTCGTGGCATCCAGCGCGACGTCCATCCGCACCCGATTATCGTGGGTATCAGGAGTCAGCAGACTAATTTCGAAATTACCTTTGAACAGCCGCCGCGCGATGTTAGCATGCGGCCAAAACGAGAGGGCGACAATCAGATTGGGTTCTTCCAACTGCAGTGCCGCCAGGATCACCCCATCGTGGGTGAACATCTTGATGCGCCACGACACTTCGGCGAGCGCGATCCCAAACGGTTGAATACGACGACGGAACACCTCTTGCGGAACTTCGACCTCCAGCACGCTGGCCATGTGCTCTTCCTCCCCACACCACCACCTCCGCTCCTCAGAGCCTGAGGGCCACACCACAACCAACCACAACCACCTCTTTTCAGTCTCTGAGTCCTGGAGTCTTAGAGTCCTGGAGACTAAACGACTGACGGACTCCGAGACTCTGAGACTCAGCAACTGACAGACTAATCCCGATCCAAACCACGGCGCGCGATAATATCGCGCATAACCTCCGACGTGCCCCCACCGATGGGACTCAGCCGTATGTCACGGAAGAACCGCTCAATGGGGAACTCCTGCATATAACCGTATCCGCCGTGCAATTGCAAACACTGATACGCGAGCCGATTGGCCATTTCCGACGCGAACAGTTTCGCCATCGACACTTCCGTGCTCGCGTCCCCTCCCCGTTGCAGGGCATCCGCCGCGTAATACGTGAGCTGCCGCGCCGCTTCGAGTTCGGTGGCCAAGTCCGCCAAGCGATGGCCAACCGCCTGATGGTCGATCACACGCTTGCCGAAGGTTTTTCGTTCTCGCACATAACGCAGGGTATCCTCAAATGCTTGTTGCGAGGCGCTGACCGCCATGCTCGCGGCGATCAAGCGCTCATCTTGGAAGTTCCCCATGATGTAGTAGAACCCCTTCCCTTCCTCGCCAATCAAGTTCCGCCGGGGAATGCGGACATCCTCAAACAGCAACTCTCCGGTATCGGAGGTATTATTGCCGAGCTTCTTGAGTTTCTTGACGAGCCGGAAGCCTGGGGTCTCACGCTCCACGATAAACATGGAGATACCACGATGTCCGACATCCTTGACCGTTTTGGCGGCCACGCAGAAGACATCGGCATGGACGGAATTCGTGATGAAAATTTTCGCGCCGTTAATGACGTAGGAGTCACCATCCTTGACCGCGGTCGTCTGAATGCCACCGACATCAGAGCCCGCCGCTGGTTCAGACACCGCGATCGCACAGACTTTTTCGCCGGTAATCATCGGCACGAGATACTGTTCCCGCTGTTCATCGTTCCCATAGCGTGCGATGTGCGTGGACGACATATCGGTATGCACGAGAACACTCATCGGCAGGCCCCAGGCTCGACAGCGACAGAGTTCCTCGCAGAAGACCAGCGTCATCCAAATATCCTCGGCGCTGCCCCCGTATTTCTCCGGGTAGCGAATGCCGAGAAACCCCAACTCCCCCATGCGGCGGTAGAGGGACTTGGGGAACAATTCTTCCTGTTCCCATTGGTCGATATGGGGGCTGATTTCTTTCTGAACAAAGCTACGAACTTGTTCGCGAAAAATTTCGTGATCTTGAGTGAAATAACGAGATGGTGCGGTGAGTGTCGTCACAAAAAGGCTCCTCTCTTGCGGTGACTGAAAGTACGCGCCGGGGAAAAGGCGGTCAAGGGAGCACGCGACACGCCACCAACGTATGTCATCCTCGGTATCGCCACTCTTCGGCTGACGGGATTCATTCCTTTACAGATTTTCCCATGCGGTGTTTCCCTCCCGAATACGGGCCACGAAATCCCAGTTGGCGCAGGCACCGAATCAGATCGGGACGGGCTATGGGACCCAGGGGTGGCACTCAGGCGACCTCTTGGATAGCCAAGGTGACCCCGTCAAGGGGAGGAATCACATGACCCAACTTGAGTCCAAGCACGATCCACTCTTCCAAAACTTCGCGTAATTCCTCTCGACAATCTTCCAGCGTATCGGCTTGCGTCCACACCCCTGGAATATCTTCGATGGTGCCAGCATATCCTTCGCCATCCGGTAACACCTCATAATGGGCTTTCCGCAACGCCGCAGCGATGTAAGCAGTTAGCATAGTTCCTTCTTTTCTTCGGCATGCCAGAATTTTTTCGTTCCTACGGTCTTCAGTGTCCGTTCATCGCCTCCATCACCGACCGGCCATTCGAGATCAACGCTTGCCCAGTCACATACGCGGCTTCGTTAGGGATACGCACTTCTCATCTGCTCCAAGAGATTTTTCCCCAACTCCGCGTCGTGCCCGTATACGGATTGGACACGCGCTTGCACAACGCGGCTGAGTTGCTTGGTGTACTCCGCGACCTCCTCTTCCGTTCGGGAGGTCCGCAAGCGGGCGGCGGTCAGGTGCAGCGCTTTGTTGAGCCATACTCTATGCCGCCAACTTGAGCCGCGGATGTAGACCGGCACGGGCGGCAAGCGTCAGCAACATGTCAAGACTGAAGTCTTGCCACACCCCCTTCATGAGTTTGGAGACTCTGGGCTGTGTGATACCAAGCCGTTTCGCGGCTTCCGTTTGGGTCCAGCCTTGAGCTTTGAGATGCTGCTCAAGACGAATCATAACCTCGGCCCGTAACGCCATGACTTCAGCCTCGGCAGGATCAAAGCCAAGGTCAATGAAAACGTTACCGCAGCTCGGGGTAACGCGGGTATCGTTCCAGCGGGGATCGGTTTTGTTCATCGGCGAACTCCAATCTGCTTGTAGCGCTTCTTTGCAAGCTCAATATCAGCTTTGCGTGTCTTTTGGGTTGTCTTTGGAAAGGCGTGCAGCACATAGATTGCAGCCTCGAACTTTGCAACATATATAGCCCGCCACGCTCCCCCGATCTGAATCCGCACTTCGTATGCGCCGCTGCCAACTGTTGGCATGGGTTTGCAGTCTGTGGGCTCTCCACCAAACTGCACCCGCATAAGTTCTCCCCCCAATGCGTTCCGCACCGCAGGCGGAAAGCCACGGAGGTCGTCTCGGCTGCTGCCTAGAAACACCAGAGGCTTGAGCGCGGAAGTCATACGGCGACTATATCAATACTTGCCTATTTGCACAAAGTTCGCATAATGCCTAACTCCACAACTGCTCCCTATTGTCGACAAGCCCTCCACTCACATCACATACCCCCCATTCGGACTCAGCACTTGCCCCGTCACATACGCGGCCTCGTCGGAAGCGAGATAGAGATGCGCATACGCGATGTCTTGCGGCGTGCCAAGTTTACGCATGGGAATCCGGCGTAGGAAAAGAGGTACGGTGTATGACGTCTTACGTGTTACGCTTTCCCTATCTCCTGAACCTCGACCAGTTTCTC
>JANMSE010000420.1:0-3456 GCA_031389045.1 Deltaproteobacteria bacterium
GTTATGGAGTCTGCGGGGCGAGATTCGTCGCTATCAAGGGTTCCGCGGCTTACAAGAAGACTTGCGCAAAGCCGAGGGGAAACCCGACCTTGCCATCGTCAGGAAAGCTTTACGCGAATTTGTACTTGAAGAAGGTGGGCAGACGCTCTCCGAAGAGCAAATCACACGCAAGGTGGCCCCTGTGTTGTCCTCACCCCAACTCCGAGGGCAATTGCACGCTTACGTCGCCCGCGAAGTGGCCGCGCTGTCCCCGGTGTTTAGTTTCCGGGACGCCAATATCGGGGCGGAAGTGCTCGCCGATGATCCATACGGACTTGTCTCTTCCTTGCGAGAGACCGTGCCACTCGATGTTTTTCACTTGTTGCGGTTCTATGATTGGCATCTCAAGGAAGAGTCTGTTCGCTCTTCCACCTTGCAGGTTGTTCTCCGCGAGATGCTCCAACCGCCGCTGAAAGTGGGACTGACCTTCCACTTCGACGGGACCTGGGAGCAGTTTCGCAAACGATACCTGAAGAAACCGACCGCGTTGCAAGGAATCAATTTGAGCCGACACAAGCAAGGTGCCGTTGTGAGTACGGCACCGCAATTGGTGGAAGCCATTGCTCAGCGCTATGTCCCCTGTCTCGTGCTTGAGCAGGGCGATCTCAAGGAATGGCACTGGGGAAGTCTGTCGCGAGATGGCGTGTACTTCATTGATCTCGAAATGACGTTCAAGGACTCACCCGAAAAGAAGCTCCGCCTCTTCAGCGGCCTGGATGGCTACCGGGTCATGGGCCGCTATGGCTGGTCGATCCAACGAGCCACTGGCGAGTGGTGGGTGGTATGAGCGAAGCGTCAATAGCACGCTCACATCGTTCCAGGTTCTACCCGTGTGATCCCAGGAATGTGATCGAAATGCGTGTCCGTACTGAGAATATGTGTCAGCCCGTTATTGAGCATGACGGCGGCATGCACGGCATCGCGGACATTGACGTCTGGGACGGCGTGCAAAATGGAAAAAGCGCGTTCCATGTCGGCTGCGGTGACAGGATACACAGTGACGCAGAGATCAGTGAGCAAACGATACGCTTGGTCTCCCAGGTCTTGCCGTTTCTGTCGGTAATAACGATGAAGAGTTTCTTGTTGGACTTCGGTACTGGTATGGACGAGAATTCGACCGTCACGAATTTGTTCAACGACTCCGAGACAGGGCGCCTTGAGAGGGTGCTCCCTGCCCAGGCAATACATGAGGATATTGGCATCAAGAAAGAAAAGCATGCGGTCACTCGTCGTTGCCATGCCCAGCCCACTTCAGACGTGAATACTCCTCTTCCCACTCGTGGTAGTCGGCAGGTGGTTCAACATCCGCGGTTTTCGCCAGTTCCAGCAACCCCGAAGCTGCGCGACGAATCCGTTCTTGCTTGCTGCCGACAAGACAGGTCTGCTCCACCGCTTCCCGCACGACCACCCCAATCGCCTTGTGGTCGCGAGCCGCAAGTGCGGCAATCACTTGATATTGCTCTTCCGTCAACGCAACCTGAATTTTTCTCGTGTATCGAGACATGACGTGTTCCTTCTTGGGAAAAGGTAATCGCAACAGGAGAATGCTTCAATGCCCTATTCTATCGTCATTCACGCGTTTCCCCGCACTGATCTTCCTCTGGCTCATGCCCAAGGGAAAATCCTTCACGGATTGTTCTATGAACTCTTGCAGAAGGCGAGCACTGCGAAAGGCGATGAGGTCCACGGCACCGAAGGACTCAAGCCCTTCTCGACCGCGCTCCTCCTCAATGAGCGCCAACGGCGCGCCGAATCGATCCGCGCCGGTGAAGAACTCAAAGTGCGGTTCACCTTCCTCGACGATGCGCTCTATCCGCTGTTGGCACGCTACTTCCTCACCACCCCTGACCTGAGTTTCGATCTGGTGCGCACCGAACTTACAGTCGCGCGTATCCTCAGCACTCCCCAAAGCGGGGAGGAGTGGGCGGGTTGTGCGTCGTTCGCGGACCTCTACGCCGCCGCATCGGAAACCGAGAAGCAGTTCTCGTTCCAGTTCGCCACGCCAACGTTTTTCAAGCGCGGCGGCGGACCGACCTACCCTGATCTGCTCGTCCCTTTGCCACTGCCCGACCTGGTGTTCGGCAGCCTGCTGCGCCATTGGAATCAGTTTGCTTCCGCGTCTTTCGTCGAAGCCACGTTGCTGAGGGAACTCTGCGCGCATCATCTTGAAATGACGCATCATCGTATTTCGTCACAACAAGCGCGGTTGGTGTTTCAAAGAGAAGATGGGCAGTATCGCACTACCACGTTTCCCGGATTCGTGGGGACCTGCGTGTTTCGCCTCGTGGGGCTGCAAGACGCCGCCATCATCAAAACATTGAATGCGCTGGCGGATTTCGCGTTCTTTTCGGGCGTCGGGGCGAAAACGACAATGGGGTTCGGCGTGGCCAAGCGGATTGAGGATTGAGGATTTGGGATTTGGGCCTCGGAGGAAAGAAAGAACATGGAAGATTTTGTCTTTCTGTCAGCACTGAACCAGTACGAGTACTGCCCACGTCGCTGTCATTATATCTTCGTGGAGAACATCTTCATCGACAACGAGCACACGGTTGAGGGCTCGCTCCTGCACGGTCGTGCCGATTCGGGGGAAACCAGCACGCGTGCCGGAATTCCCCAGTGGCGCAGTGTGCATCTGTACGCGCGCCAACTTGGTCTCAGCGGTAAAGCCGATGTCATCGAAGAGCGCGCCGGTGAGCTGATTCCCATTGAATACAAGAAGGGAAAGCGCGGACAATGGACAAATGACGCGCTCCAACTCTGCGCGCAGGCATTATGTCTGGAAGAAATGACCGGCAAGCAGGTTACGACGGGCTACCTCTATTACGCGACCACGGGCCGACGGCAAGAAGTCGTCTTCACCGCCGAGTTGCGACAACAAACTTTGGCGACAATCGCCGCCGTGCGTCAGTTGATCGAGTCCGGTGACCGTCCACCTAATCCCTACACGCCACGCTGCAAGGGATGCAGCCTGTCCGACATTTGCCTGCCCAAGGAAACCGCACGCCTACAACAGGCGAGCCGAGGTTGATTATGTCGACTTTATATCTCACCCAACAAGACTCCGTCCTCCGCAAAGAAGATGAACGTCTCAAAGTAACCCTGAAAGGTGAGACGCTCCTTGATCTTCCCATGCTCAAGGTCTCACAAGTTGTCGTGATGGGCCGAGTCACGGTCACGCCGCATACGGTGGCGGCGCTGATGGAGCGGCATATTCACCTCACGTACCTGACCGAGCATGGCCGCTACATTGGCCGCATTGAACCCGCGTTCTCGAAGAATTCGTTGTTACGTCGCGCGCAATATGCCGCGTCGTTCGACGAGCATCGGACCCTCACGTTGGCGCGAGGGTTCGTCGTGGGCAAGCTCGCGAACCTGCGGGTGACGTTGCTGCGCGCGGCGCGGAATACCGACGGGCTC
>JANMSE010000423.1:0-2824 GCA_031389045.1 Deltaproteobacteria bacterium
TTGTCAAAGCCACGCAAAAAATACTGCATCGCCTTACCGCCGCCGGCATGTTGACTGGCAACGAGACCAGGGAGGTTATTGAGAATTTCCTGCGTGGTGCTGTGTGGCCGTAACTCGAGATCACGGGCGCGGATCGTTTCCGACGAAGCGGCTTGCGTGGGTCGGCGTTCCGTGACCGTTACTTCTCCCAGGCGGGTGGTTGGTGCCGGCGAAACAATCGTGGCGGTATTCGGGTCTGGTGGCGAGACCTGGACATCAGTGTTGGCCGCGCCTTGGGTGAGTTGCCCTTGGTTCGTTGTAGTCGCTGTATCTTCCCCCCAGGCGGATCCGGCCAGCAGCGCAATCAGCGCAAAGGGGTGCATCCATCTTCTTGTGTGCATGACGGCTCCTTTCTGCGCCGCCAGGCTAGGGGTATCGATCCGCGGAAGCCCGACACACAGAACGAATGCGCCAAGCAGGGCAAGCACAAATCCCTGAGACCGTACTGTGTATTTCCGTAGAGCTCTCATGTGATGCTCACACTTCTCCCGCTTGAGTTGTTCTCTTCTCTTGCTTTACGACTTCAGCCGTCTATTTGGATGTCGGATAGTGAAATTAGAACCGGACTCGCACGCCGCCAAAGGCACCGAGAGGGGCGCCAGGACCAAGGAAGCGCTCGACTCCAGTCTCGTCGAGTGTGTTATCAAAAAAGGCGCCGTACGTTTCGTATTCCGCGTTAAACACATTCTCAAGGCGGATGAATAGCTCCGCATTGCGAAACTGATAGGTCGTCTGAAAATTCGCTACAAAATACGGATCGAGACGGTGGCGTTCGTTCGCCTCATCTCCACGCAAATACTGAGAGCCGACATAGATGCCATCGAAGCGCATTTTCCAAGCTGGGGTGAGGGAAAACTCGACGCCGCCGTTCACTCGGTGCACAGCAACTAATGGGAGCACGTCTCCTTTCTGAACGAGAGCTATCCGATCCTCATTGGCAAAGGTAAACAGCTCGACATCATCCTCGAAGGTGGCGTCGGTTAACGTATAATTCAAAAACCATTGTCCCCGACCCCAAACGCCCTTGAGCAGGAACTCCAAACCCTGGCGGCGTGTGGCTTTCACATTCTGGAAAAACCCGAGTACACGACTTTGAGGATCGTTGCGAAAGAGGATGTCATCCGCAAGATCAGTACGGAAAAACGCTAAGGTGGTGTGGAGCTGCGGGAGCGGAGACCAGCGCACCCCTGTCTCCCACGTCTTGCCCTTGACTGGATCAAGCGGCGGATCATCGACGATCGCGGTAGGAATAGGACAGGGAGCTTCCGGATTCGCACAGGTCAATTCAATCGCGGTCGGGGCGCGATAACTTTCACTGTAATTGGCGTACAGATTGAGATTGGGTAAGAGTGAGTAAGTAGCACCTACGGCGGGGTTAAAGCGTTCAAAGCGGTGGCTCCCGCTTGCGTCAGTGGTACGCTCTGCGTCTCCTTTGGTGGCCAACCGATCGTTAATCTTCAGTGCCGTGGTGTCAAAACGCCCAGCCGCGGTGATGGTCAACTGCTCCGTTGGTTCTGCTGTTATCGTGAGAAAAGCGCCGCCGCCGTGCGTCTCTGAGGTGACATCAGTTGCTGCTTCGAAAACCGCCTCGCTTTCTTCTGCTAACGCACGTAGTTGGTCCTGCGCTTCATTGTCATTGCCATCATCCTCCTCTTCTCCAAATTCTCGCTCGGCAATGCGGTGGCGCAGAGTAGCACCCGTGTAATCAAGCCCGGCAATCGCGGTGAGCGGCATGCCCAGCAGGCGCTCTTGATAGGTAAGTTGGACAGAGCTGCCCCAGCCATCTTGTTTCGTCCGGGCGAGTACATCTTCTTCGACGTCGCGATTGAACTGATCGAGATCAAGTAAGCGTCCATACGCGTTTGCCGCCAGCGAAAATCCCGAACCCAGATCAAGTCGATATTGTCCATTGAGTGATAAGAATTCGGGTGAGAAACGATCTGGATGCGTGAAAACAGCGGACCGATCGCGGTCGAGACGACTCTCCGGCAAGGGACCATTGCCAGTCAGCCGATTGTTTATATAAGTCAGCGAAAACGTCAGGTCGTGTGGACCGGTAAGATAACCGACTTTCCCGAAGACTTGCCCGACGTTGCCGGTGGAGAAATCGCGGAATCCGTCTTCGGTAAACCAATTGCCGGACAGGAAGTAGTCAAATGGCCCGTGCTTCCCGCCAGTTTGCAACAAGGTACGAATACGCCCGAAGCTCCCGCCCCACACTTCCGCGACCGTGCCTGGATTAGTGAGGCCACGTTTGGTCTCCATGACAATCGCGCCGCCGAGCGTATTGCGGCCATAAACTGGATTAGAGCCAGGAATGAGTTCTATCCGTTCGATGGCGTCTTGGGGAATCAGATCCCAGTTCACCTGATCCGCCAGAGGTTCATTGACACGCGCACCGTCGACAAACACACTAAGTCCCGGTGGCGTTCCCAACAAAAAAGAACTCGTGAACCCGCGGTACATGATGTCCGGCTGGAAGGGGTTATTTTGCACATGCGTGAGCGAGACTCCCGCCAAATCGCGCGCCAGAAAGTCGGTGAGATTGAGGGCGCCGCTAGAGCGGTAGTCATCATCAGTCGCTACTTGCACATTGACGGGAACATTTTTTTCTGGAAACGGCACACTCATCAACGGTGTAGTACCGTGCACGGTGACTTCGGGAAGTGTGGTCGGCGTTGTTGTTTGTGCTTCCCCCGATAGGGTGGTGTTGAATACGGACAGCAGTCCAACAATCAACAAAAGGTGTAAGCGAAAGTTTTCTCCTCCCTGGCGCATTAGAGAC
>JANMSE010000447.1:0-4393 GCA_031389045.1 Deltaproteobacteria bacterium
TCAGTATGGCGGACAATAACACCGATCTCTTTCACGTTATGTATACCTGTCGCAGCATGCGGCGGCTCAAACCCGACCCGGTGCCTGAAGAGCTGATCTATCAAATTCTTGACGCGGCGGTGCGCGCACCGAGCGGTGGTGGCGTGCAAGCCTGGCGGTTTCTGGTGGTGACCGACCCGGCCATCAGACAACAAATTGGTGCGATCTACCAACGCGGGTGGGACATTGCCGAGAAGAACTATCTGGACGCCGGCGCCAAGTTGGACGGGAACATGCGCGCGGCACGCTACCTTTCCGATCACATCGCCGAAGTACCAGTGATGCTCTTCGCTTGTCTGCGCAAACGGGGCATCCACGCCAAACGACTCGCAGGCCCTAATGGTATTGATTTCGCGCGCCTGCTTGGCGGCAGCATCTTTCCAGCGGTACAGAATATCTTGCTCGCGTGTCGCGCCCTGGGGCTGGGCGCGACGCTCACGGGCGTCACTTGCCAATATGAGGATGAAGTCAGAAAAATCCTCTCGTTACCAGACACCATCACGACCTACGGCATGATTACCATTGGGTATCCGATGGGTAAGTTTGGTCCGGTTTCGCGCGTGCCGGTCGAGGAAGTCGTGTGGAAAAATCAGTATGGCACGCCACTGCAAAGACCGGCGGGCTACGTAGCTCCCGGACCGGTAAAAAAGTAAACGTTGAACTATCAGCTTTCAGTCATCAGTCAGACAAGACAACTCGGAGTATTTTGCCCACCAGCAAGCACGGGCCAGCGATATCAGAGTGCGTTTCGCCTCGTTTTGCTGAAAGCTGATAGCTGACGGCTGAACGCTTCCCGATTAAATTACGCCACCTTCGGTGTAGGAAAGAGGTCGCGATTGGGCGCGTACGCCTTTTTCCAGACCATCACGTTGCGAAAATACTGACAGATCAGCGTGCCGTCCTGCTTGTAGCCACGAGTTTGGATTTTCACGATGCCCCATTGCGGCTTCGATTTGGACTCGCGCAGTTCTAGCACTTCCGATTCCGAATACAGCGTATCTCCAGCGAACACGGGATTCGGTAGGATCACCTGGTCCCACCCCAAGTTAAAGCCATTCTCACTGACATCGGCGACGCCGAGGCCAGCAATGATCGCCAACGTCAGGCCGCTGTTAATTAAACATTGACCAAATTCGGTCTGCTTACCGTAAACGGTATTGAAGTGAATCTGATTGGTATTACAGGTGAGCAGGGTGAACCAGGTGTTATCGGTCTCTGTCACCGTGCGCCCAAGGCGACAACGGTACACATCGCCAATCTCAAAGTCTTCATAGAAACGCCCTTCCCAACCGGGTTTGACAGCCATACGCAACTCTCCTCTCATGCGGATTTTTCGCGCGGCACTGTACCACAGACGAAACAAAAGGCAAAAGGCAAAAGTGAGCAATACGAAAATGGCGGGATGCGTCAAGCGCGCCTTTTCGGAAATAGCAGAGATGGAGATTCCAGGTTCCCTCTCCCGGTTGGGAGAGGGTCTGGGTGAGGGTGAGGGGAATTCAGTGAGCTTTCCTGCTACTTCGCCGCGAGAGACGCATATAAGTTGCCCTCCGCGCGACGGAGCAGCAACAGCAGAGGTTTGTCGCCTTCGACTTTAGCCATCTCCTTCTTGAGATCGGCCACCGATCCGACGGGTACGCGGTTGATTTCGAGGACCACATCGCCAGCGCGCAGGTTCGCTTCCGCCGCTGGGCTCTCGGGATCAATGCCAGCAATCAGCACCCCTTCATCGGCTTTCACACCAGCCTGCTCCCGTTCTTCGGGCTGCAAGTCGCGGAGCGCCAGTCCCCACTTGCTCTTCTCGGTTTCCGACTCTTCGCGCTCATTCGACGCGGTTTCTTCGGCGAGCTTCGCTACCTTCACTTCAAGTGTCGTGTTCTTTCCATTACGCAAAACCTCAACCTGAACTGTGTCTCCGACCGGTGTTTCAGCCACCAGGCTCGGCAGTGAGGAGGATTCCGCGACTTTCTTGCTGTTGAACGACACGATCACGTCTCCGCGTTGGACCCCACCCTTTGCCGCTGGGCTTCCGCTCGTCACATCAGCGACCAAGGCACCGCGCGCTTCTTCAAGACCCAGGGACTTCGCGAGATCAGGCGTCACTTGTTGAATCGCCACACCGAGCCATCCGCGCGTCACACTTCCATGCGCTTCAAGTTCCGGGACGAGTTTCTTGGCCAAGTTAATCGGAATGGCGAACCCGATGCCAATGTTCCCACCGCCCTGACTGAAAATGGCGCTATTGATGCCGACGACTTCCCCCCGTTCATTGAAGAGCGGACCGCCTGAATTGCCGGGGTTAATCGACGCATCGGTCTGAATAAAATTGTCATACGGCCCGGCTCCAATGGAGCGCCCTTTGGCGCTGACAATTCCCGCCGTCACCGTGTTACTGAGTCCAAACGGATTGCCAATCGCCATCACCCAATCGCCAACTTGTAGGGACTCAGAGTCGCCCAGGGTCGCGACTGGCAATTCCCCTTTGGCGTCGATTTTCAGCACGGCGAGATCGGTTTTGGGGTCACGACCGAGGACTTTGGCGGTGAATTCTCGCTTATCATTGAGGGTGACCAAGATTTCCTTGGCATCTTCGACGACGTGATTGTTGGTGATGACGATACCGTCATTACGAATGATAAACCCGGACCCCGATCCCTGACGACGAAAATCCCCACGGGGACCGCCACCTGGAGGGGGCATGCGAAACGGGAATGGGCTATTGCCAAAGGGTCCCGACGGTGGACCACCAAACTCCGGCCCTTCTTGACCAGACTTGGTCACTGAAACGACCTTGATATAGACCACGGACGGAGATGCGTGGGCCGCCAACGTGGCAAACGACGGCAAGGCCCGTCCTGACGGTGTCGCCACGGCGGGGGCAGGCGCGGTCTCCGTTTGGGCCTGGGCAGGATCGGTTTGTGTCATGCGTCCGAGTAGAAATCCCCCAACAGCCAGTGATGCCGACAGGGTGCCAGCTAAAGTTTTTATCTTACGCGTCATGTGCTTCTCCTTCTCCATCAGTTTCATCATATTTGACGAGGAAGGTACACCAAAGAAATGAGAAGAGGATGAGAAGAAGATTAGAATCTCCTCATGCACGTTTCCCAGTAGCGCGTTTCTACTGGGAAACCTTGCATTTCCCCCGCAAACAGCGCTTTTCCGACGTCTCACCATTCCTCCGGATTCCCCTGGATTCCTCAACAAAGTCCCATCCATTTTCACAACCAGGGAAGAAGCGATCTTTTTGCGCACCGTCATTGTTGACGAGACCAGACGTCAGCATCTACCTTACCGTCACCTATTGCCTAGTGAGCCGCCCATCGGCCTCGTAGCATAGGCAGGGGAATGGCGGTGGATGGGCCGCCGCTCTGCATGGCTTGCCCTGCCATGCAGGGAGCGTTATTTTCTTTCGTCATCGTCATACTCATCATGGCGCGGGCTCATACCCTGAACGGTCTGGCCGTTGAGCGCGGGGAGTGTGGCATCGTCGTGACACAGACGGTCTGGCTCATACCCAGGTGCGCACGTAGGCGTTTCGCTCGGGTCACGGCGATCTTCTCCTTTTCGCTCTCGCTCGATCGGCGACGAACGAATGCCCGGACACGTACACACAGCGGAAGTACACTTTTCCCAGACGTTACTCTCTCGCGTGGATAAGGTGATTTCCAAGAAAAGTAATACCGTTGTAGAATGCTCGCCATGATGAATCCGCAAGCAAGAGAGAAAGCGCAATGGCACCTTCGAAGCGAGCCGCAATCTGAGCAGGCCAATCCTGCCGCTCCCCTGTCGCCCGGTCAGATACAGGATCTGGGGTTGGCGGCGGCGCAGATGACGGGGGCAGCGTGGCGGGCGTTTCAGGCCGAGATGACGCTGAAATACGGTTGCGGCAGTGCGCGGGTTGCCGAGACGCGGTTGGGGTGGAGCCGGGAGAGGGTAGAAGTGGGGTTGGGCGAACGCCGGACCGGGATTGCGTGTCTCAGCGCGCATGCCGCCTGGAGGGGGCGCAACCGGTGGGAAGAGAAGTATCCCGAGGCGGCGCGAGCGTTACGGGGGCGAGCGGAAGCCCCCGCGCAGCAAGCCCCGACGGTTCGGACGCCGCTGGCGTATCCGCGACTACCCGCGACGGCGGCGCGGGAGGCGTTGCGCGCGCCGGGAAGCGCGGAGTCGGCCCTCCCCGCCCCGAGCACCATGGCGGAGGTGGTAACCCGCCTGGGCTAGCGGTTCGGGACCGTGCTCAAAGCCAAGCCGCAGAAGCAGATCCCGGAAACCGCTGCGAGTTTCACCAACCTAAAAAAAAAGACCAGGCGAGTCAGGACCCCCCCGGCGTCAACCGGGTAAGCATGGACGGTAAAGCCAC
>JANMSE010000472.1:0-1710 GCA_031389045.1 Deltaproteobacteria bacterium
CGGCGATCCACGACCCCATCCCAATCCCCCTTGAGGAATGTGGTGAGTACGGTCACAAATGCCCACCCTTCCTTGGTTTGAACTGGACAGCAGAGATAGACGACCGATTTCATATCATCAATCGCCGCCGGTCGCCGTCGCGACCACTGGGCGGGGATAAAAGAGGGCGAGGCCACCGGGTCGCTCTTTTCCACGTACCACTCCACACCAGCGTGGCGAGCAATCACATCTTGTAAAAACACCAGGTCCGCGGCGGGACCATCTTTCGGATCGCGCACCGGTGCTTGGTCGGCCATGATCCCAATCCGCAGGCGTGCCATGAAATCCTTGGCCACTTCACTGGAGACGAACGAGTCCGCGTCCGCTTCCGCTGACTCAATGATCTTCTCGTACAAGCCGCGGAGCTTTTCTCCGTCGCGATGGCGAAGGATAATCTGACAGCGCATATCCTCCTCGTCTTCATGTAACTCGCCCATTTTGTCGACGACCGCGTAGGGCAACCGGGCGGAGTCACAGTTGTAGAGCACGACCGAAAGATTCGTCTTCTCATGGGGATACAGCGTCACGAACCGCTTAGCCAAATCGACAATCAGCGCGGCGGTTGCCGCGGGATTCTCGTTGGTGTCATCAAACCCATCGTTATTGATGAGCGGGGTTTCGTGCAGGCTGTAGTCAAGATACTGATCGCTCAGCGAAAGCAGCTCTGGTTTCGTGGCGTTCCAACCAAGGACAATCTCCGGGTAATAGGGATGGAGCAACTCTTGCTCACGTTCCTGGAAGAAGAAGGGCGCATCACCAAAATACACCTCATCGGCTGTGAGGAGGTGCCGTAGTAACGACGCCACTTGTCGGGCTTTGGTGGCCACGGCCGCGAATCGCAGGGGCTGCCAGGGCGCGATAATCGTGGTGACCCGCCCCCCCGCCACGGGAATAGCGCCGATTTGGAGCAAGAGCTGTAGGAGATACTCCCGGTTGCGATCGCCTTTGGCATCGGTACAAATGGCCTGCAACAATACGCCATAGTCTTCGGCTTGTGAGAGAATCCCCTCGTCGGCAAGGCCGGCGGTCATAAACCCAACAACCGCGTCGGTATAGCTCCGCTGAAAAGTCTGAAACAGCGCCAGTAGCTTCGTGCCCGTCTCCACGGAGAGCATGCCCTGTTCTTGCACCGCGCGCAGGTTGGCGGGCCAGACCAGCGCGAGGTCCTCTTCTTTCTTGTAGGTCGCCACCAATGACCCGCGATCTTGCCCGTATGCCGGGTACAGAGTCCGAACATTGCGTAAGTCCAACGATTGAAACCGTCCTTTGCCACTGACGATCTCACGATTAACGTGCGAGCGGACAAACGGATGTGCACTCAAGCGCGACCAGTCTCCTGAAAATTCACACCCGATCGCATTCGGGTCATAGGTCCAGATCAATTGCTTAGATGTCGTCTCCGACGTGCCATTCGCGGACTCGGTTTCCAGCTCCAGGGTGAACTTCAGTTGCAACGCCGCCTTGGCGACTGAACGATTGACAAACGGCTTGGTGGCCATCCGCCACTGTTCACTCACGGTTGCGAAATTCATCAACTCGCCAATGTCCCAGGTGACGCGATTGCCAAAGAGTTCCTTCAGACCACGATACCGACAGCTAAAGAAGAGCCCGGCATCGACATTCAGCTCTCTGAGATCCCGCTTGGTGCGGTGGTCGCACGATATCCGCAGT
>JANMSE010000479.1:0-1552 GCA_031389045.1 Deltaproteobacteria bacterium
CTCACGACCATAGACCGAGGCAATGTTGATCACACAGCCACTTTTCTGACTGCTCATCAGCGGCACCACCAAGCGGCACACATCCAGCGCGGAAAAGAAATTCAGCGCGAACCCACTGTGCCAGTCTTCACGGGAAGCCGATAGGTTGCCACCAGGACGCGACCCACCAACATTGTTCACCACGATGTCAACGCGGCCAAATCGCTGTCGCGTTTCGTCCACCCACCGACGCGCATCGGCTTCGTTCGTCACATCACCAGCGAGCGCGGTCACCTCGGCACCGGTGTTCTGCACTTCCTGCGCGACGCGCTCAATCCCTTCTTGTCCGCGCGCGCATAAACTGAGACGGCAGCCTTCCGCCGCGAATCCCAAGGCCATCGCGCGTCCGAGCCCGCGGCTTGCTCCGCTCACCATTGCTACTTTGCCTTTGAGTCCGAGATCCATTTTGTCCTCCGTTTGACCAAAGGGGAAATGGGTAAAAGGTGAAAAGGGCAAGAGAAGGCTTCTTCTTTAACTTTCCCTTTTACCCATTTCCCCTTTTGCCCCTTCCCGCCGATTGGCTACCAGTTCATACCTGATCGCCGTGTCCCTTGCCAGGCTCATACCGCTATGGCTAGATAGGGGCCCTGCGGCAAGGAGGAGGCATCTATGCCAGAGCATTTTGTATTGGAGAAAGAGGGACGGGTCGCGACGTTGACGTTTAACCGCCCAGAGAAACGGAATCCCCTCAATGAAGAAATCGTACTTGAGTTCGAGAGTCTGCTGCATCAGATTCGCGATGATAAAGACATTCGGGTGCTCATCTTCACCGGCACCGGGAATACCTTCTCGGCTGGAGCTGATCTCTCACAAATGAAAGGGATTACTGACCCGGCGGAACGGCAACGCATCTTTGCCCCCTTGGGGAAACGACGGGTGCGCTTGATCGCACGGGTGCTGCACACCCTCGTGAATCTTGAACAAGTGACCATTGCCGCCATTAACGGCTACGCCGCGGGTGGCGGCTGGTCGCTGGCACTGGGGTGCGATCTCCGCATTGCTGTCGAAGAAGCCGAGTTTTGGTTTCCCGAAGTCGATTTGGGCGTGCCGCTGAGCCCTGCGTCAACGGCGCTACTAGCCGCCCATGTTGGTCCGGCCTTGGCCAAGGAGATCATCATCACCTGCCGTCGGTTTAAGGCGGCGGAACTGCTACCGCTCGGTCTCCTCAACCGCATCGTCAAAAAAGTGGACCTCTTGCCCACCGCTCGTGAATTGGCGAAGACTATCGCCCAGAAGAATCCGACCGCAGTCATGGCATCCAAAGCCACCATCAATGCCCTCGCCATGCACCACGACGTCGTCCGGCCAGATATTTTCTTGGCACGGGACTAAACACACCGCAGGAACTTTTTTCATGGACTGGCAAAAAGAATACGAGAAACGTCTGACCACCGCTGAACAAGCGGTCAAAATTGTCAAATCCGGAGATCACGTCGCGATTCCGGTCTACTCCAACCCGTCGCTCATCGCCGGGGCCCTGGCCAACCGGCTCAACGAACTGCGTGGCGTCACG
>JANMSE010000489.1:0-16975 GCA_031389045.1 Deltaproteobacteria bacterium
CATCGGATAGTGTATCCGTGACGTGGTTACCGGCTTTTCACGATATGGGACTTAGCAACGGAATCATCCAACCTCTGTATACGGGAGGTAGCTGTTTCCTCATGCCTCCCCACTCCTTTCTGCAGCGGCCAGTGCGGTGGCTCCAGGCCATTTCGCGCTACCACGCTACTATTAGTGGAGGCCCCAATTTCGCTTATGAACTGTGCGCTCGCAAGATTACTCCAGAGCAACGCGAAACTCTCAACCTCAGCAGTTGGTATGCGGCGTACACCGGTGCGGAGCCAATCCGTGCGGATACCCTGAAACGGTTCGCCGAGGCCTTTGCCCCCTGCGGGTTCCACCCACGCTTCTTCTATCCATGTTACGGACTCGCCGAAGCGACGCTGATGGTTTCGGGCGGACTGCTCGAAGAGGAGCCCATCGTCCGCACGATCCAGGGAGCCGCGCTTGACCAGGATCGCGTGGTGGAGGCCCCAGCCCAGCAACACAATGCGCGGACATTGGTCGGATGTGGCCGTGCCCTGCTGGAGACGAAGATTGTCATCGTTCATCCGCGATCGTTGACCCCATGCGCACCTGATGAGGTGGGCGAGATTTGGGTGTCCAGCGCGAGTGTCACTCAAGGGTACTGGAACCAACCCGAGGAAACCGAGCGCACTTTCCACGCCTTCCTGGCCGCTACTGGGGAAGGACCGTTTCTCCGCACCGGGGATTTGGGATTTTTGCAAGCTGGCGAGCTGTTCGTCACCGGTCGCCTGAAGGATTTGATCATCATCGGTGGCCGCAACCTGTACCCCCACGATATTGAATTGACGGTGGAACAGAGTCACCCGGCAATACGGCCGAGTGGGTGCGCGGCGTTTTCCGTCGATGTCGCTGACGAAGAACGGCTGATTGTCGTGGCCGAAGTGGAGAGTCGTTACCGACCGGAGCACGACCAGCAGGGGGAAGACCCGCGCTCTCATCCGCGGGGGCGGCTGCTGCTGGATGTCGAGACGGTGATCCGGGCTCTGCGACGAGCCGTGGCGGAAGAACATGATGTGCGGGTCCACACGGTGGCGCTCCTCAAGGCTGGGCGCATTCCGAAAACCCCCAGCGGCAAGCTTCAACGCCGTGCGTGCCAGGCCAGCTTCCTGGCGGGCACCTTGGACAGTTGGAAAGGCGGTGAAGACTAAATGAGAGTTGCGAATGATACAAACAGCGAGTTACAGCACTTCGTCGTGTTGAACAACCGTAACGGACAGGAAAATCCACCAATGGCGGCTCGGACGGCGGAAGTCATCCAAACCTGGCTGGTTTCTCGGCTGGCTGAGCTGCTGGCAATCGAGTCTCGTGAGATCGATGTCCGGGAGCCCTTCGCCAGCTACGGTCTGGGGTCAACGGAGGTGGTCAGTCTTTCTGGTGATCTTGCCGAGTGGCTTGGGCGACAAATTTCTCCGGTTCTGGTCTATAAATATCCGACCATCGAGACTCTCGCGCGGTATGTAGCAGGATCACCGGACGTGACGGAGCCAGATATCCAGGTTGGTCACGACCGGAAGGCAACAACCGAACCGATCGCCATCATCGGCATCGGCTGCCGGTTTCCCGGCGCGAACGACCCGCACGCTTTCTGGCGGCTGCTCCGAGACGGAGTGGATACCATCAGCGAGGTGCCAGCCGAGCGCTTTAATCGTCACGCCTTTTACGACGCCAACCCTGCCACCCCCGGCAAAATGAACACCCCCTGGGGCGGCTTCCTGGAGCAGGTGGATCAATTCGACCCCCATTTCTTCGGCATCTCCCCGCGGGAGGCCGCGCGGATGGACCCCCAACAACGCCTCTTACTGGAGGTGGCCTGGGAAGCATTAGAAGATGCGGGACAGGTGTCAGCGCGTCTCGTCGGCACCCAGACCGGGGTGTTTATCGGCATCTCGACCAACGAGTACAGTCGGATCCAGTTCACTGATCTCTCGCGGATTGATGCCTACGCGGGCACGGGCAATGCCTTGAGCATCGCGGCCAACCGTATCTCGTATCTGTTTGATTTCCGGGGGCCGAGTATCGCCCTCGACACCGCGTGTTCCTCATCGCTCGTTGCCGTGCACCTGGCCTGCGACAGCCTCAGAAACGGAGAATCCACGCTGGCTCTGGCCGGGGGCGTGAACCTGATTCTGTCGCCAGCGATCACCATCAATTTCACCAAAGCCGGAGTCATGGCGCCGGATGGGCGCTGCAAAGCCTTCGATGCGCAGGCCAACGGCTACGTGCGCAGCGAGGGGGCCGGTGTCGTGGTGCTGAAGCCGTTATCAAGAGCACTGGCCGACGGTGATCCGATTTATGCCGTCATTCGTGGCAGCGCCGTGAATCAGGACGGGCGGAGCAACGGACTGATGGCGCCGAATCCGCTGGCCCAAGAAGCGGTCTTGCGCGCAGCCTACCGGCGAGCCGGGGTCTCACCCGGCCACGTTCACTATGTCGAGGCCCACGGCACCGGCACCTTCTTGGGCGATCCGATCGAGGCCAAAGCCCTGGGTACGGTGCTCGCCACCGACCGTCCCCTTGGACAACCTTGCGCCTTGGGCTCGGTTAAGACCAATATCGGCCACCTGGAGGCCGCGGCTGGCGTGGCCGGTTTGATCAAAGTGGCGTTGGCGCTCAAGCAGCAGGAAATCCCCCCGAACCTGCACTTTCAGGAGCCAAACCCCCATATTCCTTTTCACGATCTCCCGCTTCGAGTACAGACAACGCTGGGTCCGTGGCCCACGGAGTCGGGTCCAGCCCTGGCCGGGGTGAGTTCATTCGGTTTTGGCGGCACCAATGCGCATGTGGTGTTGGCGGAGGCTCCCCAGGCGCATGCGAAAGGCGGAATGGAAAATCCGCAATCCCAAATCTGCAATCCCAAATCTGCATACCTGCTCCCACTGTCGGCGCGGAGTCCCGAGGCCCTCCAGTCTCTCGCGCGCGCATACCAAGACTTCCTCGCAGTCTCGGAGTCCACCCTCTCGCTGCACGACATCTGTTACACCGCGAGCATGCGGCGCGGTCACCACGACTACCGTCTCGCCGTGACCGGCACTTCGCCGGAGCAACTGACCGAGGGGCTGGAGGCTTTTTTGCGTGGAGAGACTCGTGCCGGTCTGTCTTCCGGCCGCCACATCTCCGGGCGCCAGAAAAAACTGGTTTTTGTGTTTCCCGGGCAGGGGTCCCAATGGTTCGGCATGGGGCGCACGCTTTTGCAACAGGAGCCTGTCTTTCGGGAGGTGGTGGAGCACTGTGACCAAGCGATGCGACCATACGGAGATTGGTCGTTGCTCACGGAACTCACCGCCACCGATGCGGCGCGGTCCCGGTTGAACGACATCGCGATCCTCCAGCCAGCTCTCTTTGCGATACAAGTGGCGCTGGCAGCCTTGTGGCGCTCCTGGGGGGTGGAGCCACAGGCCGTGGTGGGCCACAGCATGGGAGAGGTCGCCGCGGCGTATGTCGCCGGGGCGTTGAGCCTGGACGATGCCGTACGCATCATTTGTTGTCGCAGCCGCCTGGTCACGCGTACCATTGGGCAAGGGGCTATGGTGGCCGTGGAACTTTCCCTAGAGGAGGCGCGGCGCGCCCTGGCCACGTATGAAGATCGCGTGTCCATCGCCGCCAGTAATAGCCCCACCTCTACGGTGTTGTCAGGAGACCCAACGACCCTGGCGGTCATCGTGGAGCACTTGCAGCGGCACGACATCTTCTGCCGCCAGGTGAAAGTGGAGTTTGCCTCGCACAGCCCGCAAATGGACCCTTTGCGCGCCGAGCTGGTGCAGGCTCTGGCGGGACTACACCCTCGGCCTGTCTCCGTCCCCATCTACTCGACGGTCACCGGCACGGTCAGCACCGGGCTGGAGTTTGACGCGCCCTATTGGGCAAGGAATCTGCGCGAGCCCGTGCTCTTCGCACCGGCGGTGCAACAGGTACTGGACGATGGGCATGATATTTTCCTGGAAATCAGCCCGCACCCCATTCTGCTCAGCGCCATTCAGCAAGGGTGCCAGCACCGCGGCCACGAAGGCGCCGTGCTTCCTTCCCTGCGGCGTGAGGAAGAAGAACACACAGTGATGCTAGGGTCCCTGGGCACGCTGTACACGCTGGGGTGTGCGGTGGACTGGAGCCGGAGCTATCCGACCGGCGGCCAGTGCGTGCGACTCCCGTCCTACCCGTGGCAACGAGAGCGTTGTTGGCTAGAGACGGCGGCAGGAGAGCCCGACTCACAGTGGGAGCACGTCCCGCGGAACGGGAGAGCGAAGCATCCCCTTCTGGGTCGGCATTTCCAATCAGCCGATGCCGCGGAAACCCATTTCTGGGAAGTCACGTTGGACAAGAAAGCCCTGCCGTATCTGGATGACCACCGCATCCAAGGGGTGGCGCTGCTCCCCGCCTCGGCCTACGCGGAAATGGCCCTGGGCGCCGCGGTCGAGGCCTTTGGCGCACAACCCTTCGCGTTAAGGGATATCGAATTTCGGCGGGCGCTTTTCTTGCCCGACGGGGAAACCCCCACGCTACAGGTGATCCTTTCTCCTAGCACGAACAAGGACGCGGCCTTTCACATTTACAGTCGCCCGGGAGGCCTGGCGCAATCCCGTAAAGCCTGGACGCTGCACGCGCGAGGAAAAGTGTGTCCGCAACCGGAGAGCGGCATCGCTCCTTTTGTCGGGTCGGAGATGCTTGCGGAGATACAGGATCAATGTTTGGAACGGGTTTCTGGCCAGGACTATTATGAGAGCCTCCGCGAAAGTGGCGTCCACTACGGTCCTTTTTTCCAGAGCATCGTCCATCTGTGGCAACACAATGGAGACGTGCTGAGTGAAGTGCGGACTGCTGATGGGTCTGAGGGTGAGTTCGCCGCCTATCAACTCCATCCGGCGCTCCTCGACACCTGCGTCCAGGCGCTGGGGGTTGGGGTAGCCGCGAAGGCGAAAGAAACCGGCACCCACGGCATCTACCTCCCGACTCACATCGATGAGATCCAAATCCATGGGCGTCCGGGCCTCCATTTATGGAGTCACGCCCGTCTGCAAAAACAGGAGGCCGATGCCATCACCGGCGATGTGCGACTCCTGGATGAAACCGGACGCACGGTGGTGGAGACGCGGGGACTCCGCTTTACCTCTCTGGATCACGAAGCCCAGCGCGTGGGTGCGGAGAATCTCGCCGACTGGCTCTATGAGTTGCAGTGGCAGCCCACGGATCGTCACGAAGAACAAAGAGCCTTGGAACCTTCCTCACCAGCCAGTCCAGCCAGTCCAGGAAGTTGGCTGATCTTTACCGATAGCAGTGGTGTCGGAGACGCACTGGCCGCGCAGTTCGCCGCACTGGGAGAACGGAGCATGCTGGTCTCTCGTGGGGAATCGTACGAGCACACAGATAGTGAACATTTTCGCCTTCGTGTGGACCAGCCAGAAGATATCCGGCGGCTCTTCGCGGCGGCCTTGGCACTTGAGCAGCCCAGGTGCCGCGGGATCGTCTATCTCTGGAGCCTTGATGTGGCTCTTCCAGAGGAGACCACCGTGGCCTCGCTACAGACCGCTCAAACGCTCGGCTGCGGCAGTGTCCTGCAATTGGTCCAGGAGCTGGCGCGAACGGAATCACGGAACCTCCCGCGCCTCTGGCTGGTCACGCGGGGTACGCAAGCGGCGGGAGCAGAGCCCTCGCCGCTCGCCGTCGCTCAAGCACCGCTGTGGGGGCTGGGTCGCGTTATTGCTCAGGAACACCCGACGCTCTGGGGAGGACTGGTGGATCTGGAACCTCGGGCCTCGCTGCGTGACGCGGCTGCTCAGTTGCGGGAGGAAATCTCCAGTCCCGATGGAGAGGATCAGCTTGCTTTTCGTCAAGGGCGGCGACACGTCGCCCGTTTGGTGCGTCAGCGCCAAGCTGACATGCCGGAACCTCCCTTCAGGTGGCGGCCGGATGGCAGTTATCTGGTGAGCGGAGGATTGGGAGACCTGGGCCTCGCGGTCGCCCGTTGGATGATCGCGCAAGGGGCGCGGCGGTTGATCCTGTTGGGACGCACGCGGCTCCCGCCACGCGCAAGCTGGAACTCGCTAGAAACAGGAAGTCGCGCAGCCCAGCAAATCACCGCCATTCGCGAACTCGAAGCACTGGGGGCAAGCGTCCATCTGGCCGCGGTTGACGTGGCGGATGAAGGACAGCTCCGTGCTTTTCTGGATGAGTTTCGCGCTGAGGGGTGGCCGCCGATCCGCGGGGTCGTGCATGCGGCGGGTGTGCTGCACGATGGACTGCTGATGCAACTGGATGCCGCCGCGCTCACGACGGTATTGCGGCCCAAGGTGCTGGGGGGCTGGCTGCTGCACCGCCTGCTGGAAGACGCTCCGCTTGACTTCTTCGTCCTGTTCTCGTCCGCGGGTTCCCTGCTGGGCCAGCCGGGTCAGGGGAACTATGCCGCGGCCAATGCCTTCCTGGATGCACTGGCGCATCACCGCCGAGCCCAAGGCCAACCCGCCTTGAGCATCAACTGGGGAGCCTGGGCCGAGTTAGGCTTTGCCGGTACGCCTGGGGGGCAGCTCCTGGCGACGCGCCTCGCACGCCTGGGCATTCGCGGTATCGCCCCCGAGCAAGGGGTGGCCGTGCTCGACCGACTCCTCCGGCACGACTCGCCCCAAGTGATGGTGGTGCCCGTCGACTGGCGGCAGTATCGCCAGTTGTATCCCGCCGGCAGTGAATCCCCCCTGCTCTCTCACCTTGCCCGTGAGGAAGCCGACAGCCCACAACACACACGCCCTCCGGGAGAAAAGCGGGAAGCTCTCCTTGCGACGGAACCAGGGCAGCGCCTCCAGGTCCTGCGGTCGTACCTGAGTGAGCAAGTGGCTCGTGTGCTGGGACTTGCCGCGGCCAAGGTGGACGTAGAGCAGCCCCTCAGCAATCTGGGACTGGATTCCTTGATGGCCGTCGAGCTCAAGAACCGGATCGCGGTGGACTTGGGGGTGAACGTTCCGATGGTGAAATTTCTTCAGGGTTTTAGCGTTGCCCAGGCGGCCACCCAACTCCTGGATCAACTAATCACAGAGGCTGCTACCCCATCTCCCGCCTTGACAGCGACACCGCCCCAAGAGGAGCGGAAAAGCGACAGCCCCGAGGAACAGTTGTTGGCAAACCTTGAGCAGCTTTCGGATGAGGAAGTCGCGACCTTGCTCACCGCGATGTTGGCGGAAGAAAAGGGGAGTGTATGAACAGTACCTCTCAGCGCATTACCGATCTTTCAGCCCAGGAAAAGCGCGCCCTGCTTACCCACCTCCTGCGGAAAAAGACGAGCGCGGCCAAGTTGTCGCCGCTCTCCTATAATCAGCAGGGAATCTGGTTCCTGTACCAGCTCGCACCGGAAAGCACGGTCTACCATGTCAATTTTGCCGCGCGCATCAACGCCGAGGTTGACATTCCGGCCTTGCGGCGCGCGTTTCAGGCGCTCAGTGATCGCCACCCTTCCCTGCGGACCACGTTTACGGTGCAGGCCGGCCAACCCGTGCAACAGGTCCACGCACACCAGCAGGTCCACTTCGAGGAGACGGACGCCTCACGCTGGCGCGAGGACGAGTTGAAAACCCGGCTGGTTCAGGAAGTGCAGCGGCCCTTTGATCTGGAACGCGGGCCCGTCCTGCGGGTGAGTCTGTTCACCCAATCGCCACGGGAACATCTCCTGTTGCTGGTCGTCCATCACATCGTGATTGATTTCTGGTCCCTCGCCGTGCTCCTGAATGAGCTGAGCGTGCTGTACCCGGCGGAAAAGGCTGGCGTGCCCGCGACTCTCCCGCCGCTTGCCGTGCAGTACACGGACTACGTGCGCTGGCAGACCGACATGCTCGCGAGCCCGGAAGGGGAGCGGCTCTGGAGCTATTGGCGGACCCAGTTGGCCGGCCTACTCCCCGTCCTCAATCTGCCGACCGACCGGCCGCGACCAGCCATGCAGACGTATGGCGGCGCCACCTACGCCTTCACGCTACACGATGAACTGATCTGGCAGCTCAAGACGCTTGCGAAGGCCGAGGGGGTGACCCTGTACATGGTGCTGCTGGCGGCGTTCCAAGTGCTGCTGTACTCCCACACCGGGCAAGAAGACATCCTGGTGGCTTCCCCCGTGGTGGGGCGGAGTCGGGCCGAGTTTGAAGGGATCGTGGGCTTCTTCGCCAATCCCGTGGTCATCCGCGCGAATCTGTCCGGGAATCCCACATTCCAAGCGTTTCTGAGCCAAGTGCGCCACACGGTGCTCGCCGCGCTCGATCATCAGGATTATCCCACCCTGCTCTTAGTCGAACGACTGCGGCCAGACCGCGACCCCAGCCGCTCGCCGTTCTGCCAGGTCATGCTTGTCCAGGATAAACCGCACCGGCTCGCGGAGCCGGGAGCCCCCACCTTCGTCCTGGGGGAAACCGGACTGCGGATGAACCTGGGGGGGCTAGTGCTGGAGGCGTTCCCCTTGGAACGGCGGTCCGCCACGCTCGACCTGGTATTGGTTATGACGGAGACGGCGGGATCGCTCGCGACCACCATCCAATACAACACTGACCTCTTTGATGCCGCGACCATCACGCGGATGGCGAGACACTTCGCCACGCTGCTGCATTATATCCTGATACAGCCCACGACCAGATTACCCGCCCTCAAGGAAAAACTCGCCGAGGCGGACCGACACCACCAGGACACCACTCGACAAGAGCACAAAGAGACGAACCTACAAAAATTAAAGCAGGTAAGACGGAAAGCCATGAGTAAGTGGCACCGGAACGGAGATGGTGCGTTATGACACACTCGACCCTTGCAACATCGAGCCTCAAGAAGTTGGGGGAGGTACGGCGGAAAACCCTCAGGGTGTCACCAAATGAGTTAGTCACGGCGGAATGCCTCCAGCCCAACCGCTCTCTCCCGCTGGTGCTCCAACCCACGGTGGACGGCATCGATTTAGTGTCGTGGGCGACCAGCAATCGGGAGTATGTCGAGGCCCAGTTACTGCGACATGGCGGAATCCTGTTCCGCGATTTCGCCATGACCTCAGTGGCGGACTTCGAGCGGTTCATGGTGGCGGTGGTGGGAGAGTTAATTGAGTATCGCGATCAGACGACGCCGCGCAGTCAGGTGACCGGCAACATTTATACTTCAACCGCGTACCCCGCGGCGCAGCGCATTGAACTGCACAACGAGAGTTCGTATGCCTCGACCTGGCCTCTGAAAATCGGGTTTTTCTGTCTCACCCCACCCCAGCAAGGAGGCGAAACGCCGATCGCGGATGTCCGCAACGTCTTCACGCGCATCGACCCACGGGTGCGAGAGCGGTTCATCCAACAGCACCTGAGATACGTGCGAAATTTTGGCAATGGCATTGGCCTGCCCTGGGAGACGGCTTTTCAGACCAAGGAGCGCGCCGTGATGGAGACCTATTGCCAGAGCGCGGGCATCACGTTTGAGTGGCACGCGGGGAATCGCCTGCGGACCCAACAGGTCCGCCCGGCCGTGGCTCGACACCCGCGCACGGGGGAGATGGTCTGGTTCAATCAAGCCACCGCGTTCCACGTCTCAACCTTGGAACCGGCGCTCCGCGAGGCGTTGTTGGCGGCGGTACCAGAGGAAGAGGTCCCGAAGAATGTCTATTACGGTGATGGTTCGCGAATTGAGCCGGCGGTGCTCGCGGAACTGCGCGAGGCCTATCGACAAGAAACGGTCACCTTCCCTTGGCAAGAAGGGGACCTCTTGCTGCTGGATAACATGTTAGCGGCGCACGGACGCGCGCCCTTTGTCGGCCCCCGCAAGATCGTCGTCGGGATGGCGGAACCCTTACAGTGGCAAGATCGAGAGCGCGGGGGAGCAGAGGTGCACGCATGCCACACAAAGTGATTGAAGGGTTTCGGCTTTCGCCGCAGCAAAAGCATCTGTGGGTGCTGCAACAAGGTGACCACAGCCCGCCGTATCGTGCCCAAGGCACCGTCCTGATTGAGGGAAATCTTGACCCCACGATTTTCACCGCAGCCTTGCGGCACGTATTCGCCCGACATGAGATCCTCCGCACCACCTTTCAGTGCTTGCCTGGGATGACCGTGCCCGTGCAGGTGATCACTGACGGCGGCCTACCAGCGATCCCGCACGCCAATCTGAGCGGTTGGGACCCCGCGGAACAAGAGGCCAGCATCGCAGCGCTTTTTCAGGAGGCACGCCAAGTGCCGTTTGACTTCGCGCGGGGGCCACTGGCGCGCCTCTCCCTCGTCACCCTCTCGCCAGACACGCACCTGTTGCTTGTCACCCTCTCCGCTCTATGCGCGGATCCGGCATCGCTCGATACTTTGGTGCGCGACCTCAGCCGTTCCTACGCCGCGGGTTCGCGGCACGAGGAACTCTCCGATGAACCGCGGCAATACGCGGATATCGCGGAATGGCACAACGAGTTACTTGAGTCCGCGGATACGGAAACCGCCAGAGCGTACTGGCGCAAGCAGGAGCCCTCCGCCCTTCTTCCCATAACGCTTCCTGGAGAAAAGCACCCCGCCGGTCAACCGGGATTCGCGCCGCGATTGCTGACCGCGACGATTCCCCCGGATATAGCGGCACGGATCGAAACCCTCAGCCGGAAGTATGAGGCTCCGGTTTCCGTATTCTTCCTGGCGTGCTGGCAGACCCTGCTCTGGCGGCTCACCGGCCAGTCCGACCTTGTCATCGGCATGGCCTGCGATGGGCGGACCTACGAGGAGCTACACGACACACTCGGGCTGTTGGCCAAATATCTGCCTTTGCCTGGTCACCTGGAGGAGCACCTCCGATTCAGTGCCCTCTTGGCGCAGGTGAAGGAATCGACGCGCGAGGTCCTCGATTGGCAGGAGTATTTTAGCTGGGAACACCTCGGCGGAGGGCAAGGGGGGAGCACGGTGCCGCCCTTCTTCTCCGCGAGTTTCGCGTTCACGGAACAGTCCGCGCGGTATACCGCCGCCAACGTCACGTTTTCGCTGCACACGCAACTCACGTATAGCGACCGCTTCAAGGTACAACTCTCGTGCGTGCAAAGAGAAGAGCAGTTGCTGACGGAGTTTCACTACGATGCGCACCTCTTCGACGCGGACGCTATCGAGCGCGTAGCGGGACAATTTCACACGTTGCTGGCAAGCGTCCTCCGCGATCCGGAAGCCGCGATCAGCGAGTTCGCGATCGTGAGCGGTGCCGAGCGACAGCAACTGTTGGTCGAGTTCAACGAGACCAAGACCGACTATCCAAAAGAGGCGTGTCTCCACCACCTGTTCGAGGAACAAGTCGAGCGCACGCCGGAGCACGTTGCCATCGTGTTCGAGGACCAGCAACTGACTTATGCGCAGCTCAACGCGCGCGCCAATCAATTGGCCCACCACCTCCAGACGCTGGGGGTAGGGCCTGAAGTGCCCGTGGCTATGTACCTGGAGCATTCGCTAGAAATGATCGTCGCACTGCTCGGGATTCTCAAAGCCGGTGGGGCGTACGTACCATTGGACCCAGCGTCTCCCAAGGAGCGCCTGGCCTCCATGTTAGCCGATACCCAGGCACCGGTGCTGCTGACACAAGCACGGAGGGTGGAGGACCTGCCGGAGCATGGCGCGCACGTCGTGTGCCTGGACTCAGGGTGGGAAGCCGTCGCTCGGCAGCCTGAGGAGAATCCCCTCAGTCGCACAACCGCCGAGAACCTTGCCTATGTGATTTACACTTCCGGCTCCACGGGACAGCCGAAAGGAGTGATGATCGAGCACCGCAGCCTCGTCAACTACCTCTGCTGGGTCACCGACAGTCTGCTGGGCAACACGGAGTTGCGGCTGCCCCTGACGACCAAACTGACCTTCGACGCGTGCCTCAAACAACTGTTCCCCCCACTCCTGCGCGGCGGTGAAGTGTGGATGCTCGCGGAGGAGGTCCTGGCTCACCCCGCGACGCTGCTGTCGGCGCTTGGGACGCGGACCGGAGTCGGGCTCAACTGCGTGCCCTCGTTATGGAAGGCCATGCTCGACGAAATCCACTCTGGACGGACCCTCCCGCCGACCGAAAGTCTCACCTATCTGTTGGTCGGCGGCGAGCAACTTAGTAAGGAATTAGTCGCCAGCTCCTTCTCCGTGTTCCCGCATCTGCGGATCTGGAATTTCTATGGTCCGACTGAAGCGACCGCCAACGCGAGCGTGGCCCAAATAGGTTCCGGGGACACCATAAGCATTGGCCAGCCGATCGCGAACACGCAAATCTACATCTTGGACCCTTTTGGGCAACCGGTACCCATCGGCGTACCGGGGGAGCTGTATATTGGGGGGGTAGGCGTAGCACGGGGCTATCTCAACCGCCCCGAGTTGACCGCTGAGAAATTTCTCCCCAACCCCTTCAGCGACGAGCCGGGAGCCCGCCTGTACCAAACCGGCGATCTGGCCCGCTATCTGCCGGATGGCAACATCGAGTGCCTCGGTCGCGTTGACCACCAGGTGAAGATCCGCGGGTTCCGCATCGAACTCGGAGAGATTGAAACCGTGTTGAGCCGCCACCCGGCCGTGCGCGAGGCACTCGTCGTCGCGGTGGAAGACGCGCCGGAAGAGAAGCGGTTGGTCGCTTATGTGGTCACTGAGCAAGAGGCGGCGCCCACCAGCAGTGCACTACGGAGGTTTCTCCAAGAGACGTTGCCTACGTACATGACGCCAGCGGTCTTCGTGCTGCTGGCGGCCTGGCCGCTGCTGTCCAATGGAAAAATCGACCGCCGGGCGCTGCCAGTGCCGGATCGTACCCGGCCTGAAGAGGAAACTTTCGTCGCTCCTCGCACCCCGACAGAAGAGATGCTGGCCGGAATCTGGACCCAGGTCCTCGGCATCGAACGGATAGGGATCCACGACAATTTCTTTAGCCTCGGCGGCCATTCTCTGTTGGCCACCCAGGTCGTGTCCCGCATGCGCAACACCTTCCAAGTGGAGATCCCGCTCCGCCGTCTGTTCGAGCTTCCTACCGTGGCTGGCCAGGCTGGAAGTATTGAGATGGCCCGTCGGGCCGGACAGCACCTGCAGGCTCCACCCATACTGCCGGTGCCACGGGACGGAGACTTGCCGCTCTCTTTTGCCCAGCAGCGCCTGTGGTTCTTCGACCAGTTAGAGCCGGGGAGCGCCGCCTATAATATGCCAGCCGCTGTTCGCCTCAGGGGGCCGCTCAACGTGGCGACGCTCGCCCGGAGTCTCAACGAAATCGTGAAGCGCCATGAAGCCTTGCGGACAACGTTTGCGATGGTGGATGGGCGACCAGTGCAAGTGATCGCCCCGACCCTGCCCCTGACGCTGCCGGTCGTTGATCTGCGAGCGCGGTCAGAGACCGAGCGGGAGACCGAGGTCCAACGGCGGGTCACCGCGGAAGCCCAGCACCCCTTCGATTTGGCTCACGGCCCACTCCTGCGCGTGACCTTGCTGCGGCTAGACGCGGAAGAGTACGTGGGGCTCCTGACCATGCACCATATTGTTTCCGACGGGTGGTCAACGGGAATACTGATCCGCGAGATGGCCGTGCTCTACGATGCCTTCTCCTCCGGTAGGTCCTCGCCACTGTCCGCGCTGCCCATCCACTATGCGGACTTCGCCCACTGGCAACGGCAGTGGTTGCAGGGTGACGTACTGGAAACCCAGCTTGCGTATTGGAAAGCGCACCTCGTTGATGCCCCGCCTTTGCTCGAAGTGCCCACGGACCACCCCAGGCCGGCGGTGCAGACGTTCCGGGGTGCGCACCACTCCGTGGTGTTACCCGCGACGCTGACCGAGGGGTTCAAGGTGCTGAGCCGTCAGGAAGGGGTGACCCTATTTATGACGTTGCTGGCGGCGTTCAAGGTGTTGTTGTCTCGCTACACCAGTCAAGACGACCTCATCGTCGGCACACCGGTCGCCAACCGGAACCGGCTGGAGATTGAGGGGCTCATTGGCTTCTTCGTCAACACCTTGGTCCTGCGTACTGACCTCTCGGGCAATCCCAGTTTTCGGGAGCTGGTGCGGCGGGTGAGAGAGGTGTGCTTGGGGGCGTATGTCCATCAAGACCTGCCCTTTGAGAGACTGGTGGAGGAATTACACCTGGAGCGAAATTTGAGTCGCAATCCCCTCTTTCAGGTGATGTTCGTGCTCCAGAATGCCGCGCTACAATCGCTCGAGCTGCCAGGCTTGACCGTGAGTCCGGTCGAGGCGGAGAGCGAGACGGCGCACTTTGATTTGACTCTTCAGATAGTGGAGACCGAGCACGGGCTCACTGCCGCATTGGTGTACAACACCGATCTGTTTGAGGCGGCCACGATTGCCCGTATGCTGAGCCATTTTCAGACTTTGCTAGAGGCCGTGGTCGCCGATCCCGAGCAGCGCCTCTCGGACTTGCCACTCTTACCCGCGGCAGAGCGGCGGCAACTACTGGTGGAGTGGAACGAGACCACAACGGACGACTCGCGGGACGACCGGTGCATCCATCAGCTCTTTGAGGCGCAGGTGAAGCAAACGCCTGATGCCATCGCCGTCGTGTTCGAGGATGAGCTGTTGACGTATCGGGAGCTGAACCGCCGCGCCAATCAACTGGCGCATCACTTGCGGGCGCTGGGAGTTGGACCAGAGGTGCCGGTCGGAATTTGCTTGGAGCGCTCAGTGGAGATGGTCATCGGGTTGCTCGGCATTCTGAAGGCAGGCGGCGCGTATGTACCCTTGGACCCGGCGTATCCGAAGCCCCGCTTGGCCTTCATGCTAGAAGATGCCCAGCCGCCGGTACTGCTGACCCAGGAGCGGTTGGTGGCGGGGCTGTCTGAACATGAGGCCAGAGTCGTAGTCTGTCTCGATTCAGACTGGGGGGTCATTGCCCAAGAAAGTGAGGAGAACCTCATTAACGCCACCACGTCTGAAAACCTCGCGTATGTCATCTACACCTCCGGTTCCACGGGTCAACCAAAAGGCGTGCTGGTTGCGCATGGCGCGCTTGCGCATCACTGCCGCGATGTTCAAGGGTACTACGAACTCGATTCGAGTGATGGGGTACTCCAGTTTGCCTCACTGAGTTTCGATGTCTCATTGGAGGAAATCTTGCCGACACTGATCGTTGGAGCCAGGCTGGTGATGCAGGGGACGGACGTATGGCATCCGGCGGAGTTTCACGGAAAAATTTCAGCATTGGGACTCACGGTCCTCAATCTGCCCACCGCCTACTGGCAAGAACTCGCGCGCGAGTGGGCGAACGCCCCGGAGCTGGTGCCGAACAATCCACCCAGACTTGTCATCGTCGGAGGAGATACTATGTCAGCCGCTAGTCTCAAACTTTGGCAACAAACGCCAATGAAGGCAGTCCGTCTCCTGAATGCCTACGGCCCGACGGAGGCGACCATAACAGCGACTGCCTGCGCACTGACTCCCCGACTTAGCGAGCGCACGACTTTTCAGAGGATTCCCATTGGCCGCCCTCTCGCGAACCGAGCGATCTACCTTCTCGACCCATACGGGAACCCAGTTCCGGTTGGGGTAGCGGGGGAGTTGTACATCGGGGGCGCGGGCCTCGCGCGCGGCTATCTCAACCGCCCCGAGGTGACGGCTGAGAAATTTCCGCCCAACCCCTTCAGCGCCGAGCCGGGAGCCCGCCTGTACAAGACCGGCGACCTGGCCCGCTATCTGCCGGATGGAAACATCGAGTTCCTGGGTCGCGTTGACCACCAGGTGAAAATCCGCGGGTTCCGTATCGAACTCGGAGAAATCGAGGCGGTGCTGGGCCACCATCCGGCCGTGCGCGAGGCGGTGGTTGTGGCCGCGGAAGACATGCCGGGAGAGAAGCGGTTGGTGGCGTATGTCGTTGCCCAGCAAGCACCAGCCCCAACAATCAGTGAGCTGCGGAGGTTTCTGCGGGAGACGCTGCCTGAGTACATGGTGCCGGCGGTCTTCGTGCTCCTGGAGGCCTTGCCGCTGATGGCCAACGGGAAGATAGACCGCCGGGCGCTGCCGACGCTGGACCGCGCCCGACCTGAGTTGGCGAAAGCCTTCGTCGCCCCCCGAGATGCCCTGGAACGCCAGCTCACTCATATCTGGGAAGAAGTCCTGGACGTCCGACCTATCGGGGTGAGAGACAATTTCTTTGAGTTGGGCGGGCATTCTCTGCTTGCGGTGCGGCTGTTCTCCTTAATAGAGAAGAGGCTCGGAACAAGACTGTCCCTCGCGACCGTTTTCCAGGGAGCGACGGTTGAGCATCTCGCCGGTATTCTCCGCCAGCAGGCCAGTCCAGAGCCCCGGTCCTCTTTGGTGGCTATTCAACCTGGGGGGAGCAAACGCCCGCTCTTCCTCGTACATCCGGCTGGCGGACACGTGTTTCCCTACGTGCAGTTGGCGCACGCGCTGGGCCCCGACCAACCCTGTTATGGACTGCAAGCCAGAGGGCTAGAAGAAGGACGCGACCCTCACACCCGGATCGAAGACATGGCTGCCTGTTACATCGAAGCGCTGCGGACCGTGCAGCGTGAGGGTCCGTACCTGCTGGGAGGCTGGTCCATGGGCGGCGTCATCGCCTTCGAGATGGCGCAGCAGCTTCACGCCCAAGGTCAGCGGGTAGCATTGCTCGCCTTACTGGATGCGCGGATTCCCACTCCCGATGAGCAGTTCACGGAGGAAGATTTTGAGGCGAAGTTGTTACTTGATTCGGTCCGGTACTTTGGTCTTTCGTTGGACGTGCGGGAGTCCCTGGCGCGGTTGCCACAAGACGAGCTGTTCACTCGTGTACTTGAGCAAGCGAAGAGCGCCAGCCTGGTGCCCCAGGAGATCGAGGTGTCCCAGGCTCAGCATTTTGTCCAACTTCTCAAGAGCGACTTTCGCGCGACGCAGGACTATTTCCGGCGTGGCTACCCGAGTCACGGGACGCACGTAAGGGCGGCATGTGAGCTTTCGGGGACGTCTCCCGACCCCACGGTGGGGTGGGAGGCGGGCAAGCACGGGGCTTGATGCTTCCGATCAGGAAGTCAGCAACGCACCACCAGCATCGCCGC
>JANMSE010000493.1:0-4274 GCA_031389045.1 Deltaproteobacteria bacterium
TGACAGAGAGCCGCTCCCCCTTCAAAAGTCGGCGGAACTGGCGACCACCTTCGCGTCGCAAAAATGTGAACGGTTCCCAGCGGCGCGGAAACTGAAACAAATCCCGCACCGGCTGCAAGGGATTCCGTTGTCGAAACACGCGAAATTGCCGCTGGTACTCCGCTGCCCAGCGCGCGTTAAATATCTTGCGGTTGTGCCGATACCGTGTCCCCCGATCGAGAAAGGACGCGCTGCCCTTGTGGTAGACATAGACATCATCCGCGACCACGGTACGGTACCCATGCGCCACCAGCCGCATACAGAGGTCCGAGTCCTCGCAATACCCCTGGCCGTAGATCTCATCGAAGACTCCAACCTGATCGAGTGCCGCGCGGCGCAACAACAGGCAGAACCCAACGCCGGTGACGACATCGGGGTAATGGCGGGGTGACTGCTGAGCGAGAACCGCGTCCATATCATAGAAGTTCGCGCCCGGCGCGAGCGGAATGTCGAGATAGGTCGCACGGTTGGTCAGCGGATTGACCGCGGCAATACGAGGGGCCGATTCCGCGCAACGCACGAGTCGAGAGAGCCATCCTGGAGTGACAATCACATCACTATTGACGAGTACGACATAGGGCGCCGTGCCCTGAGCGATCCCCAGATTGCAGGCACGCACGAATCCCTGGTTTTGCGAGAGTCGCACGACTGAGATGTGGGCATGCGTCGCCGCCTGTTGCTCCAAGAAGGCGGCGGTATAGCGATCACTGGCGTCATCGACAATATACAAGTGATACGGAGCGTCCTGCGTGCCGGCGAGGATCGACGCCAAACAATCCTTGACGTAGGTCAAGCCGTTACAGACTGGGAGGACGAGATCACAGGCGGGGAAGTCTATTGTCATGGGGCGGGAGTTTTCGCAAGGCAATGAATAATTCAAGATAGCGATACCAGGAACTATCTGAGTGTCCGTGGTGGCATAACCTGAACAGAACCCAAGAGATCGGCGTGTGGTGGCTCACCCGCTGTTAGGCATTATTCCAATCATCACGGTGAATGTTTGCGCTTCTTAAAATACGGCTCAATAAATTAACGCCAATATCCCCGTCGTGAGGATTGGGAACCACCACGGTAGCGCCTCCATTTTTAGTCATATGCTGATGATTGCCGCCAGCATAAGGACCAATATAGCCAAGTGCTCGCAGTTTGCGGATAAAATCTTTGCGTGAACACGGAACAAGCGCAGCCATTAGCCCTTAGTCTTGCTCAATAGCCTTGGGTAAGTCGTAGAGGCTCACCCCATCAACATCAGGAAGGCGGTTTTTCCCTACCCGAACATGAACAGCTATCCACCCATCAATTGTCTCAATCAGATGTTCACGGGCTTCTTCGACCGACGTACCAATGGCCCAGAGGCCATCAAAGCCCGGAATTGAAGCAAACCACCCCTCCCCCTCTAGATATTCATAGTTCGCTCGCCGCAAAGTTGCCTTCACGTATTCAGGATAAGTTGCCATATGATGATACATAGTACAAATTTCCATAGACAATCAACCGTTGTCGCAAAGAAAGTGAAAATGACGAGAGAAATCGGTGCCTAACTACCGGCTGGAGCGCACCGGCGGGGGATTTTGGCCGGCACTGAGCCACACTCGCGTCGCTCGATTTAGAGGCGGCCCGCTCGCACCTGCTCTCGAATCCAGGGGATGACCTCATCAAGAATAACATCGAGTGACGAGGGAGCTGAAACAAGTCTCGCACCGGCTGCAAGGGATTCCGTTGCCGAAACACGCGAAATTGCCGCCGGTATTCCGCGGCCCAGCGGGCGTCAAATATCTTGTGGTTGTACTGGTACCGTGTCTCCTGGTCGAGAAAGGAGGCACTGCCCTTGTGGTAGACGTAGACATCATCCGCGACCACGGTGCGATACCCATGCGCCACCAGTCGCATACAGAGGTCCGAGTCCTCGCAATACCCCCGGCCGTAGATTTCATCGAAGACGCCAACCTGATCAAGCGCCGCGCGTCGCAACAACAGGCAGAAGCCGACACCGGTCACGACATCGGGGTAATGATGTGGTGACTGCTGGGCGAGGACGTGGTCCATGTCATAGAAATTCGCACCCGGCGCGAGCGGAATGTCGAGATAGGTCGCGCGGTTCGTCAGCGGATTGACCGCGGCGATGCGAGGATCCGATTCCGCGCAGCGGACGAGTCGCGAGAGCCAGCCTGGAGTGACGATCACGTCACTATTGACGAGCACGACGTAGGGCGCTGTGCCCTGGGCGATCCCCAGATTACAAGCACGCACGAATCCCTGGTTTTGCGGGAGTCGCACGACTGAGATGTGGGCATGCTCCGCAGCCTGTTGCTCCAAGAATGCGGCGGTATAGCGATCACTCGCGTCATCGACAATAGACATTATCGGGAATAGGGGTTTTGGTAGAAATTCTCCAACGTTTTCAGTGTCAAATCGTTATTTCCGATAATGTCTAATATACAAGTGATACGGAGCGTCCTGCGTGCCGGCGAGGATCGAGGCCAAACAATCCTTAACGTAGGTCAAGCCGTTAAAGACTGGGAGGACGAGATCACAGGTGGGGAAGTCTATCATCAAGGAAAAAGAATTTTCGGCGGACATGTGTGGGATGTTGCGAGATCTCTCAACTCTGGAGATCATTTCGCGGCGTAACCAAGGAACGTGACCTTTCCCCAGCGCGTCTCGATTTTCGTTCGGTCAAATGTCTTTTCCAGCAACGCGCGGATGAGGTCGGGAGCATGCAGCCATTGCTCGTAAGTGCCGCGCTCGTTTTCGATCATAATCGCCAAGGCATCAATTTTTGTCGAAACCCGTCGTGCCAGACCAAAGGCACAGACAGCGTGGACCAACCGCAGAAATGGTGTAAGCCATGGCTCAATGATGACCACAAATCCACTGGGTCGCAGCACGCGTCGCATCTCCGCGAGCGTCATTTCCAGGTCTTCGGGAATCCGCGACAGATGGTGAAGGCCACCCTGAACAATCACCAGATCCCGACTCTCGCTTTCAAATGGAAGATTGCGACAATCGCAGACATGACATTTCGCCGTGCCCTTGTATGTGGCCAGCAGCCCCGCGGAAAGATCAGCCCCTTCGAGATGCTGGAACCCGAGACGCGACAGCGCGTGCAGACCATTTCCCCGGCCGCAAAAGAGCTCGATCACCCTTAGATTTTTGTCCCAATCCGCAGCACCAAGTCTGAGGAGGCGATGCATGAACTTGGCAATTTCCCGCTCCGGCGTTTCGAAACGCGTGTACGCTTCCTCCCACGGACTCAATCGGCTGAGCTGGGATTCGTTCAGCCGCCCGAGATCAAGGTCGCTGCTCATGGCCGTGCCTCTGGTCGGTTCTGCCGCACTGCGACCTGCGCGACGAAATGGAGGGAGCGACCGAAGATCCACTCGGCGGGTGGTGGATACAGGTGAAGCCTCGATTTCCAACTCTGCACCATCAGCCCGATGGTCGAGAAGGTATCCAACCACTTTCGCTTCGGCCAGTAATTATGCGGCAATGCCACATTGTGCCGTTGGTTCCCGATCTGATCCATAAAACGCAAAGTCGCCTTAGCCGCGAAACCATCCAGCGTGTGATCCTTAATCACAATCACGTGGCGCGCGACCCGCGCGGCTTCGCGCAGCAGCACCGCGGGATCATCCGTGTGATGTAACACATCCACAAACATGACCGCGTCGAAGCTGCCGTCCGCGAATGGAATGATGCTCCCGTCAAATTGCGAGACGGGAATGTGGGTCTCGCTCCGGACCAGGACATCAATGCCAGTGATGGTGGTTCCCGGTGTGTGCGCCTGAATCACCGCCGCCAAAAGACCGTCGCCACAACCCACATCGAGAACTCGCCCGTGGGCTGGGAGCAATGCGGACAATTCGCGGGCCAGCACTTGAACCCGACGGTTATGGACGTAACCGCCGTGAATCTTTTCGAGTACGTTCATTTCCGTTTCATGCCAAGTATACTCATCAAAAAGCTGGAGAGCACCGTTTGAAATCCCAAAGCCGTAAGGGTCGCACCGGGAATAACCAGTCGCATGACCTCACTATAATCCAGCCGTCCCCAGCCAGTACCCCGCCAAATCAACACGGCGGCGAGGAGCAACGCGGCCCCAGCAATCAGTGCCACCATACCGCCAATCAAGCCTTTTTCGAGGGTCAAGTGATTGAAGACCCGTTCCAGTCGTGGGTCGGGTGGCAGCAGGCCTTCGGTAATGGCAAAGAGCTTGGCCAGCACCGCGAACAGCA
>JANMSE010000089.1:0-13794 GCA_031389045.1 Deltaproteobacteria bacterium
TCCGTTGCTGATCGAGCACTTTATCGCCACGTTTAGCACGGAGTATAAAGTCGAACCGAAAAAAGTGCGCCCGGAAGCACTGGAACAACTCGTGATGTACCCCTGGCCCGGCAATATCCGTGAGTTGCAGAATGTGATTGAACGAATGTTCGCGCTGTCCCGGAGCAATGAAATTACCCTGGCTGATTTGCCCGGCCCGATCTCGGGGTTTGAGGAACAGCCCGTCAATTTTCAAGAACTCGTCGAATTGCCGACGCTCGAAGACATGGAAAAGTCGCTCATCACGGCGGCCTTGCGCAAAAGCCACGGCAACAAGAACGAAGCCGCGCGCCTCCTCGCCATTGATCGACAGCGCCTCTACCGGAAAATCGACAAATACCGGCTTGAGCATCCGGTGACGTAAAACGTAAGAAGACGAGGAAACCGTATAAGTGGTGAAAATGTTCAAACTTACGGTTCACGCTTTATTTCCCTGTAAACACCGGCTTCCGCTTCTCTACAAACGCCGTCACTCCTTCGCGGAAATCCGCGCTCGTGTAGGCCATGACGGTGAGATCGTCACTGTCCACGGCTCGGCGATGGACCTGCAAGCGGCGAATCGCTTCCTTGGTCGATCGCAGGGTCAGTGGCGCATGCGTCGCGATCTCCTCCGCGACAGCTCTCACATGCGCGGAGAGCTGGTCGGCGGGAACAATTTCATTCAGCAGACCAAGGTGACAGGCTTGTTCCGCTGACACCAAACGCGCGCGAAAGATCACTTCTTTGGTCCGTGCCGGGCCGATCATATCCACCAGACGAGCGTAATTGGCGATGGATAGACAGTTGCCCAGGGTGCGGGCAATCGGAACGCCAATCTGACTGTCGGGCGTGCCGTAGCGCAAATCGCAGGTCAACGCGATCACGGCCCCAGCACCAGCGGCGGGGCCTTCAATCATGGCAATCGTTGGCTTGGTCACACTTTCTAGACGACCAATCACGTCATCAAGCCGACGTTCATAGTCCAAGGCATCTTGCGCGGTGTGGAATGCTTGGAACTGACTGATGTCGGTGCCCGCGACAAAAGCTTTCCCGCCAGCACCACGGAGGATCATCACACGAAGAGTTGGGTCAGCGTCAATGGTCTCACAGGCGGCGACTAAGCCATCGTACATCGCCCAGGTCATCGCGTTGCGGGCCTCTGGGCGATTGAACGTGACAGTCGCAATTACACCATCACGCTCGAAAAGTAGTTCGGAATTTTGCACGTCATGTTCCTCCTCTTCTTTTGTGGGGACAGCCCACAGCTTATTTCTTCGAGTTCGTCTACCTGATCTCGCACGATCTGGCCAGCCATTGCCAACAAGGGTCTGTCCGTCACTGTCGCGGTCATGGTATGGAAGGTTGCGAAAAGGAGGGACTATGGGGCGATTACGACAAGTACCAAAAGCAGAAGCACCGCCGGAAGTCTTACAGATATACCGGCAGTTCTTCGGGGAGCGGGACCCGGTTGCTGAACCAGGGACGGAGACTGGCACTCCTGGTGACTACTGGACGACCTTTGCACTTGTTCCTGATTTAGTGGTGATGGCCTACAACACACTGCTCCCGCTCCTCCAACCTGGGCGCAAGCTTGATTCCAAATTGCGGGAGTTAGTGATCCTACGCACAGCCATCGTGGGCGACTCAAAGTTTGAGTTCTCGCAACATCTGAAAGTTGCCCGCGTGGTGGGTATTCCTGAAGAGAAGCTCACTGCCATCAAAGGGTGGAAAACGAGTAACCTGTTCTCTCCAGTGGAACGAGCAGTGATGGCGGCAACCGATGAAATTCTTTCTCTGAACCGCGTTGAAGATGAGACATTTGCCGCTCTGCAACAACATCTGTCCGACCCGGAGATTCTCGAACTCTTTGTCGTGAGTGGGACGTGGCGGATGCACGGTCTGGTCGTCCGTGCCCTGCATCTTGAATACGACGACGATACCACCACTCGTCTCAAAGAGGTTCCCGCGCCCGCAACCAAAGAATAATGAGCAAGAGGCGATTCACGCATGACGTTTGATGAGCTGATCACGCAAGCAGTGGAGTTACTCCAACGTGAAGGCCGGGTGAGTTACCGTGCCCTCAAGCGTCGCTTTGCCCTTGATGACGAGTATCTCGAAGATATCAAAGCGGAGCTGATCGATGCGAAACGGCTCGCTACCGATGAAGACGGTAAAGTGCTTGTTTGGGCGGGGAAAGGGGTAAATGGGGAAACGGATAAACGGGGAAAGGGCAAAGACAGTCTAGAGTCTAGTGTTCAGCATCTAGAGTCCACAGACCAGGCCCTAGCCCTTAGCACCCAGCCCCCAGCAGGCGAACGTCGCCAGCTGACAGTGCAGTTCATTGACCTGGTGGGGTCCACGACACTCTCGCAACAGCTCGACCCCGAAGACTATCATGCCCGAGTGGTGGCCTATCAGGCTGCTTGTCGTCAGGTCATTGGGCGCTACGACGGACATATTGCCCAATATCTAGGCGATGGCGTGCTGGTGTACTTTGGCTATCCGGCGGCGCATGAAGAGGATGCGGTGCGTGCCGTGCGTAGTGGTCTGGAAATCGTAGCAGCCGTCGGTCAACTGGAATTTACGCCGCCATTACAAGTCCGCGTCGGCATTCATACTGGGCCGGTGGTGGTGGGCGAGATTGGCGCGGGGGAGCGCACAGAGCGGTTGGCTTTAGGAGAGACGCCGAACATTGCCGCTCGCGTGCAAGGTCATGCTGCACCGAATGAAGTGCTGGTTAGCAGTGCGACCTTTCGCCTGATTCACGGGCTGTTTGACATTGAGGAGCGAGGGCCGCAGGAACTCAAAGGTATCTCGACTCCCATGCTGCTCTACCGAGTCGTACGGCAAAGCGCGGTGCAGAGTCGCTTTGATGCGGCGGTGCAAACGGGCTTGACGCCGCTAGTAGGCCGAGCCGAAGAACTCGCGCTGCTGCAGCGGGGCTGGGAACATGCCAAAGCTGGCGAAGGCCAAGTCGTGTTGGTGAGCGGCGAGCCTGGCATTGGTAAATCCCGGCTGGTGCAGGAGCTCAAAGAGCAGCTCCCGTACGAGGGAGCAACGCGCATTGAGTTTCGTTGCTCCCCCTACTACCAGAACAGTGCGCTGTATCCGATCATCGACCACCTGCAGCGCCTGCTCCAGTTCGCGCGAGAGGACTCGCCCTCAACCAAGCTGGAGAAACTCCAACACACGCTTAGTCCCTATCGCTTCCCCCAGGCAGACACGGTACCCCTGTTGGCTGCCTTATTGTCGCTTCCCCATCCCGAAGGCTCTCCACCCATTACGGTCAGTCCGCAGAAGCAAAAGGAGAAGACCCAAGCCGCCTTAGTGGCGTGGCTGGTCGAGGAAGCGCAGAAGGCAGCCGTGTTTTGTGTCTGGGAAGATATGCACTGGGTCGATCCCTCGACGTTAGAGGTGCTCACGCTCTTGCTTGACCAAGTGCCCACGACGCGGCTGTTGGCATTGTTGACCTTTCGCCCCGAGTTCGTGCCACCCTGGGGGAACCGGTCGCATCTCAGCCAGATGACGCTGAGCCGCTTAGGACAAGCGCATGTCGAGACCATGGTCGAGAACGTCACTGGCGGCAAGTCACTGCCACTGGACGTATTACAGCAGATTGTGACCAAGACAGATGGAGTGCCGTTGTTCGTTGAGGAGCTGACGAAGATGGTCGTAGAGGCAGGAGCCGACGCAGGGGCACGGCACCCCGTGCCCTTACCGCTCGGGATTCCCTCGACGCTACAAGATGCCCTCATGGCCCGACTGGATCGACTCGGGCCCACGAAAGAGATTGCTCAACTCGGCGCGACTATCGGGCGAGAGTTTTCCTATGAACTGCTGCACGCCGTCTCGCCTGTAGGTGACGAGACGTTACAACAGGGGCTGAAGCAATTGATGGAAGTGGAGTTGGTGTATCAACGTGGACTGGGGCCGCAGGCGACGTATCTCTTCAAGCACGCGCTGATTCAGGACACCGCCTACCACTCGTTACTCAAGAGCAAACGCCAGCAGTATCACCAGCGGATCGCCCAGGTGTTGGAGGAACGCTTCCTAGAAACAAAAGAGACGCAACCTGAACTGCTCGCCCATCACTACACCGAGGCGGGACTCATTGCCCAGGCGATTCCTTATTGGCAAAAGGCCGGGCAGAGCGCCTCCCTACGCTCGGCCACTAGCGAAGCAATTGCTCACCTCACCAAAGGGCTAGAGTTTCTCAAGACCCTGGCGGACACTCCAGAGCGTGCCTCGCAAGAACTCATGCTGCAGGTCGCTTTGGGTAGAGTGCTGATGCCCACCAAGGGCTATGCGGCCCCAGCGGTGGGCAAAGTCTACGCCCGCGCCCGAGATCTCTGCTCCCGGGTAGGCGAGACTCCTCAGCTCTTCCCGGTACTGCATGGACTGTGGCAGTTTTATCTTGTCCGGGCGGAGTTCCAGACGGCGTGGGAACTGGGGGATCAACTCCTCACTCTAGCCCAGAACGTACAAGACCCAGCGCTCCTCCTCCAGGCCCACCATATACTGGAACAGACCTTTTTTCCTCTTGGAGAGCTAGTCCCTGCCCGAGCACACTTGGAGCAGAGCCTTACCTACGACCCCCAAAAGAGCCGCTCCTATGCCGTCAGGGCCCAAATGTCCAGGGTACCTAGCCTGACCACTGGGGCTTTGGTCCTATGGTTGCTTGGCTATCCAGAGCAGGCCTTACAGAGGGATCACGAGGCGCTTACTCTAGTTCAGGAGTTAGCTCATCTCCACAGCTTGGCCTCTGCCCTCGTCGCTGGTGGTTGGCTCCATCAGTTCCGTCGGGAGGAACAAGCCGCCCAAGCGCGGGCGGAGGCGACGATTGCTCTCTCGACCGAACAGGGGTTTGCGGAGGTGTTGGCGGTGGGAACTATTCAACGCGGCTGGGCGCTGACCGAGCAGGGACAAGTGGAGGAGGGGATTACCCAAATGCGCCAGGGCTTGGCCGCCCACCGGGCCACGGGAGCAGAAGCGTTGCGGTCGGGTCATCTTGCCCTGCTAGCCGAGGCGCATGGAAAAGCAGGACAGTCAGAAGAAGGGCTGACCGTGCTGGCCGAAGCACTAGCCTTGGTGGACAAAACTGGAGAGCGTTACTACGAGGCGGAACTGTATCGGCTGAAAGGGGAGCTGACGCTTCAACAGGCAAATCAAAAGTCAAAGGGCAAAAGTCAAAAGTCAAAAGTCAAAAGTAGAAACCAGCCCCAAGCCCCTAACACCCAGGCCCCAAGCGGAGGAGGAAGCCGAGGGGTATTTTCTGAAAGCCATCGACATTGCCCGTAAGCAACAAGCCAAGTCACTACAGCTACGTGCGGTGATGAGTCTTGCACGTCTCTGGCAACAACAAGGCAAGAAGACCGAGGCTCACAATCTGTTGTCTGAGGTCTACAACTGGTTCACCGAAGGGTTCGACACGAAGGATTTGCAAGAGGCGAAAGCTTTGCTGACGGAGTTGGATCTTCGTGTCCCTTGAGAATTCTCTTGATAGGCGTCCACAAGAAAACAGCCATGAAAAGACGAATCACCAGTATTCCTCCGCTTCCTCCCGATGCCACTGATGAAGAGATTATTCGCTGGACAGAAATGTACGACATCGGCGCACGTCTCGATGCGGGAGTATCTGAAATCGTTGAGACCCATAAACCTTCCAAGTCTGAAGTAAGGAGGACAACCCATGAGCCTGTGGAAAACTGAAGTCAGTAAAGGCGTCGTCGTCGCCACCTACACTAATCCGCCGATGAATTATTTCTGCGCGGAAGGAGCGCGAGAATTTTCGGCGTTGATTGAACAATGGCGCTCTCCGGATATCCGTGCTGTGGTCCTAACGGGGGGCATGCAAGGGAAATTCATCACGCATTATAGCGTGGAAGAGCTAGTCGATCTGGCCAGTAACCGTGAAGCGATGCGGGTGGCGGGAACCTCTCTCACTACGGGCTATCATGCCATGCTGCAACGCATGAGTGACTTGCCGAAGCCGGTTATCGTGGCGATGAACGGAGACACGATGGGTGGGGGATTCGAGTTGAGCCTATCCTGCGATATTCGTATCGGACAGAAAGGTGATCATCGCTATGGCCTGCCGGAAGTGAAACTTGGCATTCTTCCCGGTGGGTGTGGTACCCAACGACTGGCTCGACTTGTTGGTATGGGCCGTGCCGTGGAGTTCATTTTACGATCGCGTATCGTGCGACCAGAAGAAGCGCTTGCGTTAGGGCTGATCCACGAAATCTCGGACAACGCGCTGGATCGAGCAAAAGAGATCGCCGTGGAAGTCGCGTCTTTCGCTCCGATAGCCGTCTCTCGCGCCAAGCATGCCCTTTATGCCGGCAATGATACGAACCTCCGTACGGGACTCGGCATCGAAGGCTCGGCATTTCTGGAAACCATGCTATCGGAAGACGGATTACTGGCGATGAAAACCTACATCTCGTTACCCTACGAGAAGCGCCGCGATTGGCTAGAGCAACCGACATCCCCAGAGTATAAGGGCAAGTAACAACGTCCGAAGGGCAAGGAGGATCATCTATGAGTGTACTCGTTCTCGTCCAAGGCAACCCCAAACCCGACAAGGCTGAGATTCTTCAGCAATATCAACAGGTCGCGCGCACGATCATCGCCAAACACGGTGGCCAACCAGTGACGCGCGGCAGTGGCATCGGGTCCCTGCATGGTGCCCACAAGTGGCAAGTGGGGATCGTGATTCGTTTTCCTGATGAGGCCGCGGCGCGCGGATGGTACAACGATCCTGAGTATCAGAAAGCGTTGCCGCTACGTGACCAAGCGTATGGCGAGGGAGAACTAGAGATTACGATGTTTCAGGAGTAAAGGCGGAGTAGGGGCGTATGATTATACGCCCCTACTCCGCATTACAGGTTCGTCTTGTAATCCTGCTCAATCGCGCGGTCCATTTGCTCAATCATCGCGCCATCCCACCCCACCTTCGCCCCCAGCATCTTGCTGAACGAAATTTTGTAACGCTCCGACCACGACTCGGGTTGCCAGAGCTGCGACCGAATAAACGCCTTGGCGCAGTGGAAGAAACATTCCTGAATCGTCACCCGGATCGCCACCACCGCCGGCTTTCCGCGCGCGGTGAGCCGCTCCAAAATAACCGGGTCAACCGTCAGTTCCGCCGTTCCATTGACGCGAAACGTCTCACCCGTGCCCGGCAGCAAAAAAATGACGCCGACGTGGGGATTGGCGACGATATTCTGCAAGCCGAAAATCAGCTTATTGCCGGGACGGTCGGGAATCAGCAGGGTGTGATCGTCTTCCACCGCGACAAACCCCGGGCCGTCGCCTTTGGGAGAGACATCCAAATTGCCAGCGGCATCAGAGGTCGCGAGGAGCAAGAACGGCGAACGCTTGATGAAGTCCGTCGCCTCCGGCTCCAGGACTTTCCAGAGTTTATGCGGGACGATGGCATGGGGTTGACCAAGCCGTGCACGAAGTTGTTCTACTGTCGTAATCCGATGGGGGTCTGCTGTTGTCATGAAAGAAACTCCTTTCTTTAGGAAATCAGCCGCAACAAGCGACTCGCGTTTTCACCTAAAACGGCGGCCTCGGCGGCTGGCGGGAGCCCCAATGCCTTGACCTCGGCGACCGGGTGCGCTGGTCCGGCGGGTAATGGGTAATCACTGCCAATCACGAGATGTTCGGCGCCATAGGTGTCCACAAGGTAGCGCAGCATGTTGCGATTAAAAGAAATCGTATCGAAGGACAGTTGGTCAATGTACGAAGAGGGCGGACGCGGAATCGCGGATTTGCACTCAGGGAGAAGGCTGTGGCCCATGTCGAGCCGTCCAACCAAACTGGGGAAGGCCCCACCCGCGTGATAGAGCACCACGCGCAAATTGGGATGTCGCTCCAACACGCCACCGTAGATCAGTAACGCCGCCGCAAGGCCCGTGTCATACAGATTGCCGACGAGATTGCCGAGCCCGTAGCGCGCGAGCATCCCATGCGGGACAGCCTCAAACGGATGAATACACACGACCATGTGCAAGGCTTCCGCCGCCTCCCAAAATATCTCGAACTGAGGCTCATCAAGCCCTTGCCCCTGAAGATTCGGTGGAATCTCCACGCCTCGCAAGCCGAGGTTCGCGGCCCGTTCCAGTTCTTTGGCCGCCGCGGGTGGGTCTTGCAGAGGCACCGCCGCAAGGGGCACGAAGTGTTGGGGGATGCGCGAGTGAATCGCCGCAAGCGCATCGTTGTTGACCTGGGCAATGGCCAGCCCAAGGGCGGGTGTCACTTCTGGATACATCAGAAACGGTACGCAGGAGACCGCTTGAATATCGATGCCCTCGGCGGTCATGTCGCCCAGCCGCGCTTCGGCTTTGGTGATCTTGTCATGGAGCGGGCGCAACGCGGTTTCTCGGATGAGAAAGAAGCGTTTGCCCTCACGCTCAATGATGCGCGTGTCGTACCGGTGGCCTTCCCGTTCGAGAAAGGCCACGACTTCAGGCGCAACGATGTGGTTGTGCATGTCGATGACACGCACGGGCGAGGCTTCCATTTAGCGCCAAATCCCAAACACGCGAAAACCAGTGGACACCCACGAGGTCACTTGCCAGGTGATTTCCATTGGCCGGTTGCCCATGATCCCGGCGGCCACGATCCAATTGCGCACTTCGTGGTCACCGTTGTTTTCAATGTCAGGCGAATCATAGTCGGCCATGAGGCTGCCTTGGCCGCGCTCGAACCAGCGCATTTTCTCGGTGTTGCCTTCCACATCCATGCGCATGTGGTGGTACTTCTTGGTGAGCCAGGTGTGGGACCACGTCGAACTGGGGCAGACCAGGACGCGCTCTGGTCGTTTCAACAAGACTTGACGAATCGCCCGCCCCATTTCATAGAGTCGTCGCGAGCTTGGTGCTGGCGGGTAGCCAGTCGCTTTGCGCGCTTCAATCGCTTGTCCAGAGGCCATCGTCCCGAAAATGTTGAGGTCCGTGCCGTAGCAGTTGATGAACAGGGGGATGATTGGATACCGACCATCGTCGTTGCGGAGAAACAACTGCGTGTTCGCATGCGCGTGACCCAGCCCGTTTTGCCAGCGGTCACTGTTCAGGTTGTTCGATGACGCGATGTCGAACCCGCCCCGAATCAGCTCGTCACGAATGGCGACCGCGACCTCGGAGTGGCATGGCCAGTGATACTGATGATCGGGGGTGACACCCCAGGTGCGTTTGACATACTCCACATCACCAGGGAAGCGCGACATGTAGAAGGGTTTGGCATCGACCTCATCGCCCACGTAGAGCGCATACGGCGGAATGTTATTGGCCTGAAAGCATTGGGCTTGGTCATCCCCGATGATCAAAATCGCGTCCGGTTTCACCTCATCAATGTAGGCCCGTAGCCTGTTGAAGGCTTGCCAATGCAGTCGGTGATGTTCGTGCGCGACAGCTTCGGGGTCACTCCCCAACTGCGCCAGCGCTTCTGGCGGGTCCTGAAACGGTTGTCCTTCGATGCGCTCGACCACCTTCATCAGCATTTGCCGCATACGCAGCATATTTTCCGGCGCGTTCATCATGTAGGGGACGTGGGACATGCCGATACCGAAAATTTCGCCCATTGTGGTTCTCCTTACTGGCTTATGGCTTATGGCTTATGGCTCGTTCGCTTCGCTCACTCTATGGCGGGAACTTTCCCACCATAAGCCATTTGCCATAGGCCATAGAGCGAAGCGAGCCATAGGCCATAGAGCGAAGCGAGCCATACACCATAGAGCGAAGCGAGCCATAGGCCAATTACAGAATGATACTCACTTTTCCCTGTGGCCGAAGCGCTTCGAGATCAAGAATCGCCCGGCGCTCACGGAGTTTCAACATGCCATCGCGTTGCACCAAGATGTGTTCGTAGCGGCCAATGTAGGTGTCCACCTGCTCCATGCGAATGCGATTCACAATGAAATTCGCGGTCACGAAGATATTCTCCCCCTCGATTTTGCGAATACGCACGTTGGCGATCATGCGACGAGTGCGCGAGTGCGGCTGCTCCGCGTGGGCGAACCTGCCTAGCAGTTGTTTCACCCGTGAACGAATACGCGGCATGTCGTCCGCGACCAGAAAGAGATGTCGGCGATGGTCGCCGTCCGGCATGTCGGTAGATGGCACATAGTAGGCCGCGTCATCGGTCAGTAACGCGAGCCATTCGTCCAGCCGCCACTCATCAAGCAGCGCCGCTTCTTGGTAGAAAAAGTCTTCGACCTGTTGGCGAGTGATGGGGAAAGCCGATGCGGTTGCCATAAAGTGATGGCCTTTCTCACGCCGCTCGTCGTTTGTCCGAGCGCACCGGACGGACTTTTTGTGAGGCCGGTGGCGTGGTCATCCGCTCGTGCCACTGTCGCCAGAAGGTCTGCATCTGCAATTCGTCAGTCGTCTGCGGCTGCTCACGCTTCATGCCGCGGGAGATGTCGGACCACACGACTTCACGATTGGCGAATCCTTTTTGGCAGGATTCCAACATCTCCACGTCATCTGGCGTGGCGAACCCGCCTGGTCCCAGAAAGGTTAGAAAATTATCCAATCGCAGCGCGCGATCCGCCGCGTTTTCTTCCTGGGGCGCGAGCGCCCAGGCGCTCACTTCCATGTAATCCGGCGAGACCGGAAAGAATGTCCTCACCGTGATCGACATGATGTCGTTGATAACCAGATTCGGAAAGATCGCGAGATTGCGGCTCGTCTGGCCGACTCGGTAGGCCCATTCCGCGCCAAAGCGGGCTTCGAGTCGCTGTTGAATCGCGGCGATATCCGCCTTCTTCGCTTCACCAAACGAGGGGGCCCACCGCGCGATCACACGTCCCCAGGGCGGTTCGTACTCAATGACCGCATGGCCATTGCTCAATGCCTTTGCCGCGCCACGCAGCCGTGACACCGATTGCATATCCAGGCCACCGGTCTCAGCCAGGAAGGCCATGTATCGTTGATGGGTCGGAAGTGCGTGATAGCCGTCAATGCTATTTTCGACCAGTAACTTCCAGTTTGCCCGTATACTATACGACTGAGTGCCGTGGACGATCTCCATGCCCACTTCGGATTGGTCACACACAAGATCAAGGTATTCTTTGGCGTCGGCAAGGTATTCGACCAAGGTTTCCGCTGCTGGGTCAAAACACACGAAAACGAATCCACGATAACTTTCGATTCGTGGGGCAGGCACCAAGCTGCGTTCACGGCGATCAAACGCTGGACTGTAGGCATCTTCCCCAGGGATGCCGACCAACTCACCACAATTGTTGAAGGTCCACGCATGGTACGGGCACTGAAACGAGCGCGCGTTGCCCGCTTGCTCGCGGCAGACCATCGCACCACGATGGGGACAGGTATTCAGCAGCACGCGGACTTGGCCATCATCCCCTCGCGCCACAATAACGGGTCGGCCCGCGACCCGGCGAGAACGGAAGTCACCGGGGTTTGGCACTTCCGATTCATGCCCCGCATAGATCCAGCAGCGGTCAAAAATCCGGTCACGTTCGAGTGCGAGAATTGCCGGGTCAGTGAACGAACGGCGATTGACGCGAAACAAGCCAGCTTCACGGTCGTCGATAATCATGTTGTCGAGAAAAAGGTTTTCCATAAGTGCTCCGGAGAAAACGTGGGGCATGCTGACGTGCATCGTAAGGAGAAAAATCCGCCGCTTCTGTAATTTTTAATTCTTCACTCTTCACTCTTAATTCTCTGGCGTCCATGCCCAATAGCGCGCGATTGTGCCGGCATCGACGCGCAGGTCCATGCCCGTAATCATCTCCGCATCCGCCGACGCCAGAAACGCGATCGCTTTCGCGTAATGTTGGGGGCTCGGCAGTTTGCGCATCGGCGCGCCTTTGCGGAACGGCTCGAACATAGTCTTGAGTTGTTGCGCGTTGGCGATAGGCTGCCCCCACCGCTCCGCCCGTTCAATGCTTTCGCCGGGGTCCGTCGCGGTCGGCGTCAGACTATTGACCCGAATGCCATGCTCAACCAACTCCATCGCGACGGACCGCGTGAAATTGAGCAGCCCGCTCTTGCCCGTGCAGTAGCCGACATTACGCGGCTGCCCCTGATGGCCCGCGGTCGAGATGATGTTGATGATGTTGCCGGGCCGCTTCTGGTCAATCATTTGGCGCGCGACATACTTGGTGAACAAAAACGCGCCGGTCAGAATGATCGCGGTCTGCCGCGTCCATTCCGCCAGCGACATGTCCAACACGCCTTTCTGATTAAAGATGACGGCGCTGTTGACCAGAATATCGACACCACCGTAGACGCTTTGGGCGCGTTCGACAGTTGCCTTGACCTGCTCTTCATTCGTGACATCACACACCACGCCGATAGCCTGCCCACCACGTTTGACGATCTCAGCGGCGCATTGGTTGGCGTTCTCCGGGTGGATGTCAACGCAGACGACTTTCGCCCCCACTTCGGCGAGCCCTTCGGCGATGCCACCGCCGATGTTGGGACTGGTGCCGGTCACCAACGCGACTGTGTTCTGGAGTTTTTGCTCACTCATTGTGTAGAGTCCTTCGTTTGCCGCGTCGTTCCTGTCGCCGCGCACTTTCCGCCTCGGTGTAGAGCAAAGGGCTCGCGGCTGTCAAGCGAAAAATTGACAGCGCTAATCCTCCACGATCGACCGTAAAACCGTTCTCGCCCCTGGAGCGGCGAGCCGGTCCGCCAAGCCGTAGAGATCGAGATCCGCGACGGTTATCATCCGAACGATTTTCCACCCGCCATCCCTGTCATCTCCCGCGGGGCGCGGGGCCGTGAGTTTTCCAATCAACTCAGGTGGGAGATTGAGGCTTTGGGCGATACGACGAACATATTCTTCTTTGCTAGTGCGAGGCATAGTGCCAGGTACTGTACGTTCGCTTGACCCCCTTGGTCAATGAGCGCTATCGTCTGGCGAAATACTGGCCACCAGAAAAAATCACATAAGGAGGAAGACACTATGCCACTGACATTGGAGGTAGCGGAACGATTCATCGCGGGAGCGAAAGCCAAAGCGCAACAAATGGGAATAGGAATGAGTCTTGCCGTGGTCGATGCGTCGGGGAACCTGGTCGCACTGGCACGCATGGACACCGCGCGTTGGCTAACCGCCAACGTGGCCCCCAGTAAAGCCTTTACGGCGGCAACGCTGAAACGCACGTCAGCCGAGGTCGCGGAACTCGCCAAACAACGCCCGCAACTCGTGGAAAGCATCGCGAGTATGGCTGGCCGACCACTGCTCCTAGCTGGTGGTGGACTGCCGCTGATTATGAAAGGTGAACTGCTCGGCGGCGTCGGCGCCAGCGGCGGTACGGAAGATCAAGATGTTGAATGTGCTCGTGCTGGGTTAGCGGCTATTGGTGCGGAGTAAAGGCAAGAGGACAATTTGTGAGCAGCGCGCTGTTAGGGAAACAACAGGGATTGTGATCCCCAGGCGTCTGACGGGCGTTCGCGAACCAACGCGAGTCCGTCAGTGCCAGCCCCTCAACATGGTTTTAGGACGGGGCGGTCAGAATCGTCTCCAACAGACGATACACCGCACGGTTGACTACCAACCCCATGTGGCGACCAGGCACTTGATAGTTGCTTGCGTAGGGGTCCAAACAGACACGCCAATCCACGATTTCATCGTCGTGAGAGAAGATCGCGCTACAGCCGACGTCCGGTGGCAATGGCGCCGCCACCGTGGCCGCGAAGTGCGCCTGCGCGGGCGACACCGGACGTGAGCCATTGCGGAGCTTGTGCAAGAGCAGGAACGTCGAACGAATAAACGGATGGATGGCATGCGGGGCATCCG
>JANMSE010000062.1:0-17718 GCA_031389045.1 Deltaproteobacteria bacterium
CCACCGAAGGCAAGACCAACTCTTCCCCCAGGAGGGTTTGACAAATCCCCGGCAGAAACCCCAGCAAGGCTGGGTTCTCCAGCACGCCTGAGCCGAGCGCATTGGCGATGACCACGTGACCAGCCTGCGCCGCGGCCAGCAGCCCCGGCACCCCCAACGTGGAATCGGCGCGCAACGTCGCGGGGTCACAGTATTCGTCATCCAGACGGCGGAGCAGCACATGCACACGCTTCAGCCCTTCAAGGGTTTTCAGGTAGACGCGATTATCTCGCACGGTCAGGTCCGAGCCTTCGACCAGGACAAAGCCGAGATAACGAGCAAGGAACACATGCTCGAAGTAGGTTTCGTTGTAAGGGCCAGGGGTCAGCAGCGCGATCACCGGTGGCTCGCCCTCGGTCGGAGCCAGCGCGGCCAGCCGTTGTTGCAGCGTGCGGAAGAAATGCGCGAGCCGTTGCACGCCGAGGGTGCGAAACAACGTGCCGTGCATTGGGCCCACGATGAGCCGGTTCTGCAACGCGTAGCCGGTCCCGGACGGGCCTTGGGTCCGATCGGCCAGGATCCACCAGCGCCCATCGGGAGAGCGCGCCAGATCACAAGCGTAGAGATGGAGATAGGTCCCTCCCAATGGCTCGACGCCTCGGCAGGGCCACAGATAGTTCCGATGACCATAGATAATCGCCGGTGGTAGTAACCCCTCAGTCAGCAACCGTCCCGCGCCATACAGGTCAGCCAGAACCGCGTTCAATAATCGCGCCCGTTGCACCACGGCGCGGGCGAGGACCTGCCATTCCTCGGGATCGATAATCAAGGGCAGCACGTCCACTTCCCACGGGCGGTCCGCACCCTTGGCATCCGCGTAAATGTTGTAGGTGACGCCATCCTGTTCGACCGCGCGCCGCACCGCTCGGGCATGCCGCGTCAACTCGGCCTGGCCCATTTGCGTCATCGTGTGCGCGAAGTGCTCCCAGTGAGCGCGAGGCTGCCCCGCGCTCACGAACACTTCATCATAGCGGTCAGGTTTGACCGTGTAGCTCGTGAATTTTGACGATCTCATTAGCGGGTAGTATTTAGCCCTTGCGCAGGTCAAGTGTAAAGGGGAACTCCGGATCAATCCGGGGTGAAGCGAATTCCAGGCGCCCCTGCGTGTGCCCGATGCGAAAGAACCGCGCCTGGCGGCGACTCTCCGCCTCAAAGGCGTTGATCGGGAACGTCTCATAATGGCGTCCGCCCGGATGCGTCACATGATACTGACACCCGCCCAGGCTGCGTTCCATCCAGCGATCAACCACATCAATGATAAGCGGCGTGTGCACCTCAATCGTCGGATGAAGCGCGGTCTCTGGTTGCCACGCCCGATAGCGGACCCCAACCACGAACTCCCCCACCGTCCCGGTCGGTTGCAGGGGCAGCGGGACCCCGTTGCAGGTGATCACGTGGCGATCCGGTGGCAGCCCGGTCACTTTGACTTGGAGCCGTTCAAGCGAAGCATCCACGTACCGGACCGTCCCACCCGGTGCCCCTTCTTCGCCCATCACATGCCAGGGCTCAAGCGCGCCGCGCAGTTCGAGCGTGATCCCCCGGGTGGCGAAGTCGCCATATTGAGGAAAGCGAAACTCAAAGTGCGGCGCGAACCAGCGCGCGTCAAACGGGTAGCCTGCCTCGTGCAATTCGGTGAGGACATCGACAAAGTCCAGCCACACGAAGTGCGGCAGCAGGAAGCGATCATGGAGTTCGGTCCCCCAGCGCACCAAGCGTGGCGGTGAGTAGGGCGTGCGCCAAAAGCGCGCGACCAGAGCCCGTAACAACAGTTGCTGGGTCAAGCTCATGCGCGCGTGCGGGGGCATTTCGAACGCGCGCATTTCCAGCAGGCCCAGCCGCCCGGTGGCACTGTCCGGGGAATAGAGTTTGTCGATGCAAAATTCCGCTCGATGCGTGTTCCCGCTCACGTCGATCAGCAAGTTGCGCAGGAGGCGATCCACCAGCCACGGGGGGCAGCGGTCACCATGCGCGCGGGTCTGCCGTTCCATCTCGCGAAAGGCGATCTCGATCTCCGCCACCGCATCGTTGCGGGCCTCGTCAATCCGCGGGGCTTGGGACGTGGGACCGATGAAGAGGCCCGAAAACAAGTACGAGAGGGACGGGTGATTGTGCCAATAACTCAGCAGACTGCGTAACAGGTCCGGTCGGCGGAGCCAGGGCGAGTCGGTTGGGGTCGCCGCGCCCAGGGCAAAGTGGTTGCCGCCACCAGTCCCGGTGTGACGGCCATCGAGCATGAATTTTTCACTGGTGAGGCGCGACTGCCGGGCCTGGTCATATAGAAATGTCGTGCGCTCGACCAGTTCTTCCCAGCTCGCGGCGGGATGAATGTTCACCTCGATCACGCCAGGGTCTGGCGTCAGTTGGAACTGCACGAGCCGCGGGTCGCGCGGCGGCTCATAGCCTTCCAGCAGCACGGGTTGCTGCTGGTGTTCCGCCGTGGCTTCCACCGCGGTCACGATCTCCAGGTAATCTTCCAGCGACCTGACTGGAGGCATGAAGATATAGAGGATGCCGTTACGGACCTCGGCACATAACGCGGTGCGGGCGATCCAGTCCGCGCTCTCACCGACTCGTGGCGCGGCCACTCGTGGGGGCGTGGGGACGGGAGCACTATACTCCGCGACGCTCGTCAGTCCTGTTGGCCTGCGGCTGCTCGGGTGCGTTTCGGGCCATTGCGGGGTCATCTGCGCACGCAGTTCACGATAAGGTGCCAGTGGCGCGCGCGGCGCGGTGGGATCGGCTGGATACAAATAGGGGTACTCCGTCTTCTTCACCCAGGGTTGCGAGTCGAGCGGGAGACGATAGCCCAGGGGTGAATCACCCGGAATCAGATGGCAGCGCTGATCGCGCAAAAACCAGGGGCTCGAAATCCACCGGTCCGTCGCGGGATCACGTGAGAGCGGCACCGCATAGCCGACCGCCTGCTTCAGCCCTTGCGAGAAGACGCGGCGCAGGCGTTCCCGTTCCAGCGGATCCTCAAGACGTGAATCAAACAGATCGATATTGATGGGCAAGTTGCGTTCGCGCCACAGAAAATAGAGCGCATCTTCATACGCTGGAAAGATATACTGGGGATCGAGACCCAGCCGGGTCGTCACCTCACGGAGGAACGCTTCCGCCGTGGCGGCGGTCGCCTTGCCCGGTTGGGATTCGTCGGCGATCAGCGCGTCATTGAGCCAGAGCGGCTCACCGTCTTTGCGCCAAAAGCAATTGAGCGACCAGCGGGGGAGCTGCTCCCCCGGATACCATTTGCCTTGGCCAAAGTGGACCAGCCCACGAGCCCCATACTGGTTGCGCAAGCGATGATAGAGGGTAGCCGCCAACTTTCTCTTGGTTGGTCCCACCGCGGTGGTGTTCCACTCCTCTCCGTCGGGATCATCAATGGCGACAAACGTGGGCTCCCCACCCATGGTCAGTCGGACATCTTGCGCCTGTAAATCCGCATCGACATCCGTCCCCAGCCGCACGATCGTCCGCCATTCTTCCTCGGTGTAGGGCTTGGTCACCCGTGGGGCCTCCCATATCCGGGAGACCGACATCTGGTGGGAAAAGGTCACCTCGCACGCATCAAGGGTGCCGGTAATCGGTGCCGCGGACGAGGGCATTGGCGAGCACGCCAGCGGGAGATGCCCTTCGCCGGCGAACAGCCCGGAGGTCGGGTCCAACCCCACCCAGCCCGCGCCTGGGAGGTACACTTCAGCCCAGGCATGCAGATCGGTGAAATCTTTTTCTGGCCCGGAGGGACCATCGAGTGATTTCACATCGGCGGTGAGTTGGATGAGATACCCGGACACGAAACGCGCGGCGAACCCCAGATGGCGCAGCAGTTGCACCAGCAGCCACCCGGAGTCGCGACAGGAGCCAGCCCGCTTCTCCAGCGTCTCCTCCGGCGTCTGCACGCCTGGTTCCATGCGGATCAGGTATTGAATATCACCGGCGAGGCGACGATTGAGGTCGGCGAGAAAGGGCACCATGGTGGTCTTGTCGCGGGGAATCCCAGTCAGATAGCGGGCGAACAGCGGCGTCGCCGGTTCCCACGTACAGTAGGGCGCGAGTTCGACCAACAACTCCGGTTCATACGAAAAAGGATAGTGCTCAGCGTACGGTTCCAAGAAGAAGTCGAAGGGGTTGATGACCGCCATCTCCGCGACGAGGTCGACTTCGACCCGAAACTCGCGTGTCAGTTCGAGAAACATGAGCCGCGCGAGATAATTGGCTTGCGGGTCTTGTTGCCAGTTAATGAAATGGGTGGTGGGCAAGACCCGTAGCGAGTAGCTCAGTATCCGCGTCCGGCAATGGGGTGCTGGTCGCAGGCGAACCACCTGGGGGCCGAGGGTAATCGGTCGGTCATAGTGATAATGGGTCGTATGGTGCAGGGCGATGTGAATTGACATAAAGAACACGTACTCCTAAGCGGCGGTGAATCTTAATGGAGGGGAGTCAGAGGGTCAACGTTGGACAAGCTCAGCACGAACGGGAAATCCTCACCGATTTCGTAGTGGACCCATCCACATGCGGAGCAGGTCAGGAGCCGTCCGCCCAGGAGAACAATACGGACTGGTTTCCGCGGTTCTTGAGCAGACGGCTCCATAGCTCTGCGCGCCTCACGTCAGCGCGAGGCGATAATTGTGTCCCTGGTTGGTGTCCCACTTCTCGAAATCATCATCCGGAATGGGAGAATTCGTGCGGAGCAGTTGGCACGCATATTCAATGGTTGCGTCGCGCGGCCCCCACACTTTCGCCATGTACCGTCGCGGCAGCGGGACTGTTTGAATAAGTTCGTAGATCGCATCATCCGCGATCCCTTCCCCCTCCCGGTCATGCCCGGCACGGGTTTCGTCCGTTGTGAGAGGCAATCCTTCGTGTTTCGCTTGCGTCCAGTTGGCGGCGCTCCATCCGTTGACACTCCAAAAGTCATCTTTCTAACTGCAAAGTCAGTCCTCAGGAAATTCGTCCACTTCATCACTCCTCGTCGGTGTACTAATGTTGTGCGGAGCGGTATAGACTGACAACCGCTAGACTCTTTTCAGGCGGCTCACTACGACAGGTACAACGCGGCACCATAGGGCTGGAGGTTTGCAATGACGTCCCCAAAAGCGGTCTCGCTCCAGGCGGAATTAGCAAGAGAAATCACGGAACGCCAGCAGGCGGAGGTCGCCCTGCTCCAGAGCGAGGCGCGGTTCCATCACATGGCGACCAACTTTCCAGGAGGAATGATTTTCCAATTTCTCCTCCATCCCGATCACTCGGTGGCCTTTCCCTACATCAGCCCGAGCTGTCGTGAACTCTACGAGCTGGAACCGGAAGAGATTCAGCGTAATCCCGCCCTTATTATAGACATGGTTCATCCCGATGACCGCGTCGCTTTTCAAGAGTCAATAGCGACCTCCGCGCGGACTCTTTTGCCTTGGCGGTGGGAAGGGCGAGTGATCGTGAAGTCGGGAACAATCAAGTGGTTCCAGGGAGCGTCCCGTCCCGAGCGGCAGGCGAATGGCAACATCCTTTGGGATGGCTTTCTGATAGACGTCACCGGGCGCAAGCGGGCGGAGGAAGAACGCGACCAGTTTTTTACCCTTTCGATCGACATGTTGTGTATCGCCGGCTTCGACGGTTACTTCAAGCATCTGAACCCAGCGTGGGAAAAAACGCTCGGCCTCACGAAAGAGGAACTCCTGGCAAAACCGTTCCTCGAGTTTGTTTACCCCGAAGACCGCGTCGCAACACTCGCCGCAACGGAGCAACTGTCCACCACCGGCGTCGAGATCATCTCCTTTGAGAATCGCTACCTTTGCCAAGACGGCACGTATAAGTGGTTGGCGTGGGATGTGACCCCGTCCGTTCAGCAACAGATGCTGTACGCCGTTGCGCGCGACATCACTGACCGTAAGCGGACGGAAGGGGAGTTGCAAAAGGCCAAAGACGCCGCCGAAGCCGCTACCCGCGCCAAGAGTGAGTTTCTGGCCAACATGAGTCACGAGATCCGCACCCCCATGAATGGGATCATTGGCATGACCGAACTGGCGCTCGACACCGAACTTACTCCCGAACAGCAGGGGTACTTAACCACGGTCAAGGACTCGGCCGATTCCTTGCTCCGCTTGATTAACGACATCCTTGACTTCTCCAAGATCGAGGCTGGCAAGCTCGACCTTGAGCCCCTTGACTTCAGCCTGCGTGACAGCCTCGAAGATACAATGAAGACGCTCGCCATGCGGGCCCACAAGAAGGGGCTGGAGCTGGCCTGTCACATTCCTCCTGACGTGCCGGACATGTTGGTGGGCGACCCGGGGCGGCTCCGTCAGATCATCGTCAACCTGTCGGGCAACGCCATCAAGTTCACCGAGCAAGGGGAGGTGGTCGTGGAAGTCCAGACGACCGAGGACCGAGGACCGAGGACCGTGGCAGTAGGAGAAAGCGTTATGGTCGCCGGTCCCCCGTCTCCGGTCTTTGGCCTCCAGACGCTAGACGCTAGACCCCAGACCCTAGACTCTTGCGTGTTGCATTTCTCTGTCCGCGACACCGGCATCGGCATACCCCCGGAAAAGCAGCGTGTGATCTTCGAGGCATTCTCACAAGCCGATAGCTCGACGACGCGGAAGTACGGAGGCACTGGTCTGGGTCTGGCGATCTCGACCCAACTCGTGGCCTTGATGGATGGCCGTATCTGGGTTGAGAGCGAGATCGGTAGAGGCAGCACGTTCCACTTCACCGTGCGGTTCGGCCTGTCTCAAGAGACGGCGCCGAAGCGAGGAGCCGAACTGGCGGATGTACAGGACCTGCCGGTGTTGGTGGTAGACGACAATGCGACGAATCGACGCATCCTTGAAGAGGTGCTGACCAACTGGCACATGAAGCCCACCGTGGTCGATGGGGCGCGAGCGGCGTTGGCGGCTATGGAGCAGGCGCGGGAAGCCGGGGAGCCATTCGCTTTGGTGTTGACCGATGGAATGATGCCGGAGATGGACGGCTTCGAGCTGGCCGCGCAGATCAAGCAGCATCCGGAACTGGCTGGGGCCATGATTATGATGCTGTCCTCCGCCGGACATCCCAGCGACCGTGCCCGCTGCCGTGAGCTCGGGGTTTCCGCCTATCTGACGAAGCCGGTCAAGCAGTCAGACCTGCTGGATACCATTTTAACTGTCCTGCACCCCCCGCGTGAACCCGTTCCGCGGCCTCAACTTCTCGTGTCCAAGAGCCAACGCCGCTTGCACATCCTCCTCGCGGAGGACAACGCGATTAACCAACGGGTAGCGCTCGGGATTCTAGAGAAACGAGGGCACGCAGTCGTAGTAGCAGGCAACGGCAAAGAGGCACTGGCCGCTCTGGCAAGGGAGACTTTCGATCTCATTTTGATGGATGTACAAATGCCGGAAATGGACGGCTTCGAAGCCACCAAAGCCATCCGGGAGCGAGAAGCTTTAGCTCAACTAACCCCTAACCCCCAACACGCAGCCCCCTTTCACATTCCCATCGTTGCGATGACGGCCCACGCGATGAAAGGTGACCGTGAGCGTTGCCTCGAGGCAGGGATGGATGCGTATGTCTCCAAGCCGCTGCAAGCACAGCAACTCTTTGCGATCATCACAGGTTTAGTTCCTACTCTTGCTGAAACGAAGATGGGCACGCCAGACCAAGCAGTGCCAGTCGAACCGATATTTGACCGGCACATGACTTTGGCTCAGGTTGAAGACGATAAGGGACTTTTGCAGGAACTTATCGGACTGTTCTTCGAGGGGGTCCCAAAGCTCTTGTCCGCGATTCAAGAGTCCATCACGCGTCGTGATGCCCGAGCGTTGGAACGTGCGGCACACACGCTGAAGGGTGCGGTGAGCAATTTCGGCGCGAAGAGTGCCTGCGCCGCGGCTCTGCGGTTGGAAGTCATCGGGCGGGGTGGAGATTTTCCTCACAGCGAAGAGGCGTACGTCGAACTCGAAAAAGAGGTGGCCCGCCTTGGGGGTGCACTGGCAGCGCTCAGGGAAGAGACGGTATCAGGAACATCTCGAAGACCTGGCTGAGGAGACAGGATGATACAAGAGAGCAGAGAAACTGGGCGGCTAGCAGCGAACCCTCCAACGAACGTTCCTAAAGTCAAAACGGTGGCGTGTCTGGGTGGCGTGAGTCTCGAACGCGACGTGCCGAGCGAAGAGATCAGAGACTACATCCGCGAACCCAGCAATCTCGTCTGGATGGATGTGCAGGATCCGGGGCCGGAGGAACTGTCCATGCTGGCGGAGGAGTTCGGCTTCCACCCCCTGGCGCTGGAAGACGTGGCGACAGGCCAGCAGCGTCCGAAAATGGAGGAGTACAAAGGCTATATGTTTGTTGTCACGTACGGCGTGGTTCCCGGCGCCGACACGACAACGCCGCGCACTTTCGAGGTGGACCTGTTCATCGGGCGGAACTACGTAGTCTCCCTCCACCGCGGGCGCGTTCCGGCACTTGAGAGCGCCTTGGGACGCTGGACACGTGGCGGAGCGATGCTACGTGAAGGAGTAGGCTTCCTGGTATATACGGTGATGGACACGATCATTGATGCCTATTTCCCCATCATTGATGCCATCGAGGATGAACTGGCGAAAATCGAGACAGAAATGTTCGCTCGGTTCCGCCAGGAAGACGTCCAGCGCCTGCTTGAATTGAAACGGACGCTCTTCGCGCTCCGGCGCGTGCTCTATCCGCTACGGGAGATCTTCAACCTCTTCCTGCGGCGCGACCAGCCACTCTTCTCCGCCAACACCTTGGTCTACTTCCAGGACGTCTACGATCATATCTTGAGAATCCTGGATGTGTTGGACATTGAACGGGACATGGTGACCAGCACGCTCGATGCTCATCAAGCCGTCATCTCCAATCAGATCAATGTGACAATGAAGACGCTCACCGCCGTCACTGTACTTGTTGCACTAGCCGGTTCCGTGTTCGGGGCTTGGGGAATGAATTTCGAGGTGATTCCTTTGGCAACGACATCGTGGGGGTTCTGGGGTGTCGTGAGCAGTACGATCACCCTGATCGTGATAGCTTTGCTAGCCAGCCGGTGGCGGGGCTGGCTGTGAAAAGCGCGCGCTGACTCACCCTAGCGGGGTGCTGAACAATCTGCCGTTCACCCTTCGACAGGCTCAGGGCGAACGGGGCTGGGCTTGAAATCGGTGAAGATTTATCGTTCATGCTGAGCTTGTCGAAGCATGAACACTACTTCAGCAGCCTGGGAGAAAGGATCGTAAGCAATGAAGGTATTGATCGCAGAAGATGAGGCCATGTCTCGACGCCTGCTGCAGACGTACCTGGAGCGGTGGGGACATGAAGTCGTGGCGGCCCAAAATGGTGCGGAGGCGTGGAATCTATTTGTGAAGGGCGAATTTTCGATCGTCATCAGCGACTGGATCATGCCGGAGATGGATGGGGTGGAAGTGATCCGTCGCATTCGTGCGTGCCAACGTCCCGCCTATGTCTATGCCATTTTGGTGACCTCGAAATCCCAGAAGGAAGACGTCGTGGAAGGGATGGAGGCCGGGGCTGACGATTTTGTCACCAAGCCGTTTGATCGCGATGAACTGCGGGTCCGTCTGCGCGCGGGCCAGCGCGTCATTGAACTGGAGACCGCGCTCCGGGCCTCCCTTGAGGAGTTGGCACAGGCGCGCCAACGGGAGGCCGAGACCGGCGCCAAGATTCAGCAGACGCTCCTGCTCGGCCAGCCGCCTCGCGACCTGCCAGGGGCGCGGGTCGCTGCTCTCACGATTCCGTCGCAACAGATCGACGGAGACTTCTATGATTTTTTCCGCTACTCCGATCACTGCTTCGACGTCGTCGTGGGGGACGTCATGGGCAAAGGGGTCCCCGCCGCCCTTCTCGGAGCCGCGATCAAGAGCCATTTCCTCCGCGCTTTGAGCCAACTGATTGCCTCCTTCGATCAAAAGAAGCTCCCCGCACCGGAAGAGATTGTGACCGCGGTCCATACCGAGGTCACCAGGCAATTCATCGGCCTCGAGAGTTTTGTAACTCTCTGTTACGCACGCTTCGACCTGGAGAGTCGTCAGGTCGTTTTTGTCGATTGTGGACACACCAAGACAGTTCACTTTCAGTGTCGCCGGGGTATATGTGAGACGCTGCGAGGCGGAAATATACCCCTGGGGTTCAGCGAGCGAGAAATTTACCAGCAAGTTGCCGTTCCCTTCGAGACGGGCGATATGTTTTTCTTCTACTCGGACGGTGTGACCGAGGCACAGAACGAAACAGGCGAATTCTTTGGCGAAGATCGTTTGCTTGAGTTGATACAGGTACACGGGGGACTTGAGCCGGAGGCGTTGATAAACAAAGTCCGTAGCGCAGTGGTCGCTTTTGCCCAAGCGGAGACGTTCGCGGATGATGTGACCTGTGTCGCTGTCAAGATCGCGGATACCTCGATCACGAAGGCGATAGGCCCCGATGGGATGTGATGGCAAGGGAGGGAATCTCCATGAAAATGAGAGTTGAGAAGATGCGTGACGTTGTCGTCATGGTACTGCCGGGAGAGCGGCTGGACGCGAGTGACGCTGAGAAGTGCAAACGCGACAGTGCGCTTATGAGTGAGGCAAACTCCAAGGTTGTACATTACAGGGTTCGTGGTAAGGGGACGCGCTAGAGAACAAGGCGTGAAGATACGAGACAAAACGGAGGGGGCCGCAGAGGACTGCGCAAGAGAAGCTCCCTAGCGAAGGGAGCGATAAGCCGCTCCTCAGGGTGTACAATATAGCACTCGTAGCCGCTCTCAGCGTTCATCCCCTCATACTTTTCTCACACAGGAGGGAATCATGCTCGAAGGTGCTCTCAATAATCTCAAGGTTGTTGAATTAAGCGAGCGTGCGGCTGGTCCGTTCTGTACCAAGGTGATGGCGGATCTTGGGGCAGAGGTGATTAAGCTTGAAACGCCTGGGACTGGCGATGTGGCACGCGGTCACGGCCCTTTCCCTGGCGACACTCCGCATCTGGAAAAGAGCGCGCGCTTCCTTTACCTCAACACCAACAAACTCGGTGTGACGCTTAACCTCAGCGCGCCAGCAGGCCGGGAGTTGTTCCGTCAACTCGTCACAGACGCTGATGTGTTGGTGGAAACGCAGCCCCCGGGTTTCCTGGACAAGCTGGGCATCGGGTACCACGACTTGCATGAGTGGTATCCCCGCCTCATCGTGACCTCCATCACCCCTTTTGGCCAGACTGGCCCGTACCACACTTACAAAGCGTACAACCTGAATTGCTTCCACATGGGGGTGGTGGGGTACGAAACCCCCTTCAACTATGTCACTGATCCTGAGCATGAACCGCCGGTCAAGATTAGCGGGGAACAAGCGGATATCCTCGCTGGCTGGACGGCAGCGACCGCGACGATGTGCGCGGTGTTTCACCGCGACCTGACCGGTGAAGGCCAGCACGTGGATATCTCTGAAGTTGAGGCGGTGGCGCACATGGTCCGGCCGAATTTCGCGCTCTATTCGCACGAACCCCCCGATGGCCCCAACCGCAGCCGATTCCTACGGCGGACCAAGTGGGGGTTGGCGTATGTGTTTCCGTGTCGCGATGGTCACGTCGCGCTCTTGGCTCTGACTGACCAGCACTGGGCGAGCCTGAAAGAGCTGATGGGCCGGCCAGAGTGGGCCGAGAGCGAGCTCTTTACCACCATGATGCAGCGCTTCCAGCATATTGATGCCCTCGAAGCCAGCGTAGCAGCGTGGGTCCTCGATCAAGACCGTAACGAGCTTGCCCGCAGCGGCCAGGAGCTGCATATCCCTGTTTTTCCCGTGCGGGATATACAGGAAGTGGTCACCTCCGAGCAATATCGGCACCGCGGTTTCTTCGTCACCGTCGATCACCCGGCGACCGGACCACTCACCTACCCCGGTGCCCCGTTTAAGTTGTCGGCAACACCCTGGCGGATCCGCTCGCCTGCTCCGCGGCTGGGAGAGCATAACGGGCGGATCTATGGTGAGCGGCTCGGCCTGAGCACCGACAGGAGAGAGCAGTTGCGCCAGGAAGGGATAATCTAACACGTAACGTAAGCGTTCAGCGGTCAGCCGTCAGCTTTCAGCAAAAACAAGGAGATGCGTACCCTGGGAACTTTGGCTCGTATCAGCAGTTGGACAAAATCTTTTGTGTTTTCCCGCCTGGCTGACTACTGAAAGCTGATAGCTGAATGCTTACTGCAAAAGTTCTCCTGTTACGTATTACGTTTTACGACTTCAGTACGGCTCACTTCTCAAGGAGAAAACCATGTCACAGCTTCCACTTGAAGGCGTTCGCATCGCTGATTTTGGCTGGATTCTGGCTGCCCCGCAGTGCACCGCCTGGCTGGGCGTGATGGGGGCAGAGGTCATCCGCATCGAATCCCATCACCGCCTGGATCTTATTCGCTTTCTGGGGCAAGATCCCCAAAACCTCAAAGGGCCAGATGGCTCGCCACTCTTTAGCGGTTTGAACTACAGCAAGAAAAGTATCACGCTGAATCTGGGCCATCCCCAGGGGGCAGCGTTAGCCAGAGACATCGTGCGGCGCAGCGATATCGTGGTGGAGAATTTTACCAGCGGCGTGATGAAACGCTGGGGGCTGAGCTACGAAGATCTGTGTCAGGACAAACCTGACCTCATTATGATCTCTGGCTCGCCCGTGGGACAAGACGGTCCGGATAGCCATTGTGTGGGCTGGGGGCCTATTACCCAGGCCTCGGCCGGCATCTGCCATCTCACCGGATACGCCGACGGCCCCCCTGTCAGCCTCGGCGGCAGTTGGCCAGATTACATGGTCGGGGTGGTGCTGGCGTATGCTGCCCTGACCGCCCTGTACTGCCGCCGTCGCACAGGCAAGGGACAGTACATCGACCTGGCCATGGCGGAAGTGGTGACCGCCATGCTGCCCGAGGCGATCATGGATTATCTGATGAACGGCCGGGATCAGGGTCGGCAAGGGAATAAGGATGCGGTGATGGTGCCGCACAACGTATACCGCTGCCAAGGAGAGGATAAGTGGGTGGCCATCGCGGTGGAGACTGACGAGGAGTGGCACAGCCTCTGTCAGGTCACAGGTCATCCCCAGTGGCTTGACGATGAGCGCTTCAGAGATCGCCGCAGCCGCAAGGCGCACGAACAGGATCTGGATGTACTCTTGACTGCGTGGACACAGGAACGGACCCAAACCGAGATCATGTCCCAGTTACAAAATGCTGGCGTGGCGGCCACGCCGGTGTACGATACCGAGAGTCTGATCGCCGATCCTCAGTTTCAGCACCGGGATTATCTGGTGTCCCTTGATCATCCGGTGACCGGAAACCATCCGGTGGCGGGTATTCCTGGCAAGTACAGCGCCATTGAGCCACGCTACACACCGGCCCCGTGCTTGGGGCAAGATAACGAGGACGTCTGCAAGAACCTCCTGGGTCTCTCGGGGGACGAGATAGCGCGCCTCCAGGAGGAGAAGGTGCTGTATTAGGCTCGTGCGGCGGAATCTGGGCGAAGAGGGCGGGCCGCGAGCATACACCCTGGGAAGGAGCAACGAAATATGGAGAGGCAACACGAGCAGACCACTGTGAACTTTCCGGCCTGGCGGCACCGCCTCGAGCAAGCCCCGGAGCCGCACCTGCAGGCTGAGGTGCAGCAGTTCTTGCGCTTGCTCAGCGCCGTGGGCACGCCGTTGATCGACGGGCACACCGTCCACTTCCTCTACTACGACCCCCAGGCGCACCACGTTGCCGTCACGGGCGAGGTCACTGACTGGGGCCGGACGGGCGTAACCATGCCGCTGACGCGCCTGCGGCACACCGGCCTCTTTCACCATGCTCTCGAGATCGAAGGGCCAGCACGGTTGGAGTACATGGTGGTCGTCGACGAGCGGGTATTCGTAGATCCCCTTTGTCCCCAGACCGTAGACAATGGCATAGGGGGGCGGAACTCCTACTTCGTGGTCGGTGAGTCCCACGAGCCGCCGGAGCTGAGCTGGGTGCCCACCATCCCTCATGGCCGGGTAGAAGAGTTCGACTTCGAAAGCCGGCTGCTGGGGAATCGACGTCGGATCCACGTCTACCTGCCCCCGGGCTACGACGAGGAGCGCGTGCAGCGCTTTCCCACCCTCTGGGTACACGACGGCGGCGAGTATCTTCATCGCGGGCGCTTGCCCACGGTGCTTGACAATCTGATCTTCAGCCGCACGATCGGCCCGCTGATCGCGATCATGGTGGATCCGGTCATGCGGGGGCGCGAGTACCGCGCCAATGAAGAGTATGCGTCGTTCCTCGAGTCAGAACTTCTGCCTCACGTGGAGGGGCGCTACCGCACGCAGGCGCAGCGCGAGGCCCGCGGCGTGATGGGCGCGTCGCTCGGTGGCCTGGGTGCCTTCTCCGTGGCCCTGTCACGGCCGCACCTGTTCTCCCGGGTCGGGGGCCAGTCCAGCACCTTACATCTGGAAGAGGCAAAGATCGCGACGCTGTTACCCCGCCTCAGCGCACGCACCACTTTCTACTTGGACGTGGGCAAGTACGAGCCACGCTATCTGCCTACGCATCAGCGGATCGTCGCCACGCTCAATGCGTTGGGCTACCCGCATGTGTTCCAGCAACTGGGCGCGGGCCACAACTGGACGAGCTGGCGCACCCATCTCAAGGATCTGCTCACCTGCTTGTGGCGTCAGTAAGGGCATTGCCTCGATATTACCTTCGCTTCTCAAAAAGCCCATCTTCCGCTGCCAACTATGAACAAGATTCTTAAGATGCTAGCGCGAGAGGGGTTGCTGCTCACCCACCGTGGAGTGAACGGCGGGTTTAACCTCGCGCGGCAGTCGGAAGCAATCTCAATGGCCGATATCATCATTGCGTTGGAAGCCGAGGGCATCTGACCCCTGAGAAGTAGCTCATGCTGGCGGTTCTTGAGAAGGTCGTGCACGATTCTCCTGAGCGGAGCGAAGTCGAAGGGCGATCAGGGGAGCATTTACTACCCATCTCAAAAAGGATCCCTATATGTATACCCCGGACTGGGTCAGAGACGCGATTTTCTATCAGATTTTTCCCGACCGTTTCGCCCGTAGCACCCGCCTGCCCAAGCCTGATTACTTAGAGGACTGGGACGCAGTGCCGACATTTCGTGGCTATAAAGGCGGGGACTTGTACGGGATTATCGAGCATCTCGACCACATCGAGGCGCTGGGCGCAAACGCCCTCTACTTGACTCCAATTTTTCAGGCTGCCTCTAACCATCGTTACAACACCCATGACTACTATCAGGTTGACCCTATGCTGGGCGGCACTCGGGCACTGCGGGAATTGCTTGACACGTGTCACGCGCGCGGCATGCGGGTGATTCTGGATGGCGTGTTTAACCACGCCGGTCGGGGCTTCTTCCCATTTCACGACCTGCTCGAAAGTGGCGTGTCGAGCCCATATCATAATTGGTTTCACGTTCTTTCCTTTCCGCTGAATGCGTATCAACCCCAGTACGGGCTGGGGTATCGCGCCTGGGGGGGGCACGCCTCGTTACCGAAGTTTAACCTCAGCACACCGGCTGTGCGGGAATTTCTGTGGAATGTCGCTACGCACTGGCTGGCATTTGGCATCGACGGGTGGCGCTTGGACGCGCCTCACGAAATTGACGACGATACCTTCTGGCAGGAGTTTCGCCGGCGCTGTCGCGCGGTCAACCCTGAAGCCTACCTCGTGGGTGAAATCTGGGGGGAGGCCAGTCGCTGGTTGCAAGGGGACCAGTTTGATGCAGTGATGCACTACGAACTCACCCGCGCGATATTTGGCTTTGTGGCGGCGGACTCGCTCAACCAAGCGGAAATCCGCAAGGGCACCTATACGCACCTCACGCCGTTGAGTGCAGAGGAGTTTGCTGAAGCGATCAACCGCCAGCACCGTACGTACCGCCGGGAGGTTACCGCTGTCCAATTCACTCTCTTGGGGAGCCACGACCCGGCGCGCGCCCTCACCATCGTCGGGGAAGACGAGTCTGCCATGCGCCTGGCACTGCTCTTTCAGATGACCTATCCGGGCGCACCCTCTCTCTACTACGGTGATGAGATTGGCTTAACTGGCAGGCATGATCCCTATAATCGGCAAGGCATGCCTTGGCACAAGCCAGAAAGTTGGAACCGAGCTTTACTTGAGTATCTCCAGCGCCTCATCGGTTTGCGCCGTGCGCATGCGGCGTTACGCCGGGGTAGCTATCGGGCACTGCATGCACGAGACGGCCTCTATGCTTTTGTCCGAGAGCTGCAAGGTGAGTGCTTCCTTATCGTACTCAACGTGAACCAACACCCGGTCTCGCTTGAGATCTCCACCGCGGCGTTTCCGGAGTTGCACGGCCCCTTCCGCGACCTGTTAAGCGGGCGCTCCGCTCGCGTCAAGCACCAGCAGCTTACAGGAGACGATCTTCCAGCACGCTCAGGTGCGGTATTCAGTACAGAGGAAACCTAAAGAGAACAGAGGGGGAGAAGCTGCGTTTTGCGGCGCTACAGTTCCTGATACACGGGAGTGTAAGGAGACTGGTCATGGCGACACAACAAGATATGGTTCGTGTCCAGCAGCACGGGCACACGGTCACGTTTCAGCCGGAGGGGCATGCCACGATGCACCACAGCCCATCGGTTCGCCGGTTCGCGGAGCAGTGCCTCGCCGATGGCATGACAGTGCTTTACGTGGATCTGCACCATTGCACCCACATGGACAGCACCTTCCTGGGCACCCTGCTTTTTCTCAAGCGTCTCGTCGAACGTCGGCAGGAAGGCAAGTTCGCGCTGCTTTCCCCTTCTCCCCAGTGCTACCGACTGCTCCAGCAGATGGGGTTGGAGAGAATCTTTCCTATCGTGAGCATGGAGGATTCCGGTGCGGGAACCTGGGCGGAATTGCCAAGCAAGCCGGAAGATGTCGCTGCGTTCAAACGCAATGTGGTACAGGCCCACCAGGAACTCGGTCGTCTGGAAGGCCCTGCCGGCGAGACCTTCCGTGAGCTGGCCAGCGGCCTAGCTAGTGAATTGGAGCCGGAAGAACGAGAACGTCAGCACGATAAAAACTGACGTCAGCCCTTTGCCAGCCGAGTCGTTCCATCAACGCCGCTTTCTTTTCCGGCAGATCATCTGGTCTGAAAATAAGTCACAGCCTGAGATCATCTGAGCCGCCTGCGGTAGGCGAGCAGTGGTTTGCCGCGTAAATCATAGGTGTGACTACAAAGACACTGTCTGGTTGTGGATCACGGACGTGAATAACGCGCAAAAAGCAACCACCGCAGAACTGCTCTCTCAGCGGCGCACGAGCGGGGACTCCTTTGGTGTCAAGCCAGTCACCCGCACGCTTTCCTCCCAGAGAGCACGCGCTTGCTCCAGGTCATAGGAAGCATCTGACGACGGCGCGGCCTGCCAGCGTGTGTGCGAGGGGAAGTATTTTCCGGAAACGCCCTCAAGCGTCGGGTCAAGCACTAACCGTGCGAGCGCGTAGCCAGACTTCCGTGCCGTATTAACGTGGGGAACCACAAGCGTGAGCACTCGGGCGATACCGGGAAGAACGCGATCCCAGATAAAGCGAAGGGCAGGCGAGTAGTCGCGCGCCAGACCGGAGCCCGGCACCAGGCCCGGGTCGAAGCCGTTCACCGTGAGTCGTTGCCCGTCCTCCAGCACGTGCGCGGTCTCGATCCGGCGCACGAGTTCGTAGGCGAACCACAGATTACAGAGTTT
>JANMSE010000581.1:0-9976 GCA_031389045.1 Deltaproteobacteria bacterium
CAGAAAAGTCTCACAGTCTCTCAATTCGGAGGCTGGAGCCGCTGGGTTTTGACGGTCAAAATTGGTAATTGCCATTATGATCCCCCTCACCCTGACCCTCTCCCAGCCGGGAGAGGGAACCTGGAAGCAACATCTCTACTATTCCGGATTTGGACGTCAAAATTCATTAGAGAAAGAAGGGAGAGGCGAATCAGCATCTACAACGGCAACAACTTCTTTAACCCCGTCTCAATCTGGTTGAGCCCCTGTTCCAGATTTTTCATTGATGTCGCGTAGGAAATGCGCACGTGGTCGGTTGAACCGAACCCTTCACCCGCGACCAACGCCACCTTCGACTCTTGTAACAGATAGAGCGAGAGGTCCATCGCCGACGTGATTTTCTTATCCTGCCATTTCGCGCCGAAGTACGACGACACGCGCGGAAACACATAGAACGCCCCTTCGGGCAGCGTGCAGGTAATCCCCGGCATCGCCCGCAGGCGGTCCACCACATACTTGCGCCGTTTGGCGAATTCCTTGGCCATCACCCCCACCGACTCTTGGGGGCCGGTCAACGCCACAACCGCGGCGGCTTGCGCGATGGACGTGGGATTCGAGGTGCTCTGACTCTGTAAGGTCTCAATCGCGGAGATGAGTTCTTTTGGTCCGGCGGCATAGCCCAACCGCCAGCCTGTCATGGCGTAGGTCTTTGACACGGAGTTGGCAATCAGCACCCGATCACGCAGGTGGGGTTTGAGCGTCAGGATATGGGGACAGCGGGGCGAGTCGTAGAGGAACTTTTCGTACACGTCGTCGGAAATCACCAACAAATTACTTTTCTCGACTACGTCGGCGATGTCCTTGAGTTCGGCTTCGGTGTACGCCGCGCCCGTCGGATTCGATGGACTATTCAGCAGCAAAGCCTTGCTCTGCGGGCCAATGGCCGCTTGCAGTTGCGCGGCGGTGATCTTGAATCCGGTCTGCTCGGAAGTGGGCAGCAACTTCGGGGTCGCGCCGGTGAGAATGACCATATCGGAGTAGCTGACCCAGTACGGCGCGGAGATCAACACTTCGTCTCCGGCCTCGAATAGCGCATGAAACGCATTGAAGAGCGTATGTTTGCCGCCACAGTTTGATGTCACTTCCTGCATACTGTAGGTGAACCCATTCTCCCGTTGCAGCTTGGCGATAATCGCCTCTTTCAGCTCCGCCGTCCCGCCCACCGGAGTGTATTTGGTCTTGCCCTGTTTGAGCGCGGTGATCGCGCCTTCCTTGATGTGCTCCGGGGTATCGAAGTCCGGCTCTCCCGCGCCGAAGTCGATCACTTCGATGCCTTGACGGCGCAGGGCGGCGACCTGCACGGTGACCATCAGCGTGGGGGAGGGTTTAATCAGTTGCAAACGTGTGGCGAGCTTCATGGCACTCCTCGGAAATGCGTGACACATCGTGCCCGGGGCGCGCGATGTGCCGTGCCCCTACGGTAGTAAAGATTGGCACGGAGGGAAGGGAATTACGTTTTCTTGGCGAACTTTTCTTTCAGTCGCTTGACGACATGAGCGGGGACGAGCCCATCGACATTGCCGCCGAAGCTAGAAATTTCCTTGACTAAGCGCGCGGCGGTATAGAAATGGGACGCGCCGGTCATCAGAAAAATCGTCTCAATCTGGGGCTTCATGCGCCGGTTCATCAGCGCCATCTGGAATTCGTAATCGAAATCCGACACCGCGCGTAGCCCACGAATGATGATCGTCGCCTCTTTCTTCTCCACGTAGTCCACCAGCAGTCCATAGAAGTGATCGTAGATGACGCGATCACCGACTTCGGTCAGCTCCTCCTTGAACATGTCGATGCGTTCTTGGGGGGTGAAGAGAAAGTTATCTTTCTGTGGATTATAGACAGCCGCTACCACTACCTCGTCCACCATTTGTAAACTGCGGCGAATGATGTCGATATGTCCGTATGTCGGCGGATCGAATGAGCCAGGGTAAATTGCCCGTCGTTTCACGTGGCCTCCTCAGCTTGGCGCTGGTAAAAAGACACCCAGGTTGTGCCGTAATGCCGTTGATCCGTCAAGAGCAACGGGGGATACGCCTCGGCCCCATGCTCTTGTTGACTATGTTCGGCGACCACCCACGCGCTAGGTTCAAGCAGTGGGCTGAGGGCAAGGACACGGAGAGTTTTATCGACCCAGCCTTCGTCATACGGCGGGTCAAGAAAGACGCCACCGAAGCGGAACCCTTGTTCCTCGGAGACGCGCAGTCCTTTGTTGACATACGCACGGATCACCCGCCCCTGCTGGCGGAATCGCGTGAGTTTCAGATTCTCAAGAATCGTCCGGTGGGAATCGGGGTTGGCATCAATAAAGACGACAGAACGTGCTCCGCGACTGAGCGCTTCGATGCCCAGCGCGCCGGTGCCAGCGAAGAGATCGAGAATGTCGATGTCCTCAACCGCGAAACGACTCACGAGGATATTGAAAATCGCTTCTCGTACTTGGTCCGCCGTCGGGCGGAGTCGATACCCTTTGGGGACTTTGAGGTGGAGGCCACCAGCGGAGCCAGAAACGATGCGCATTGCTAGGGGTATAGGTGTTGGGGGTTAGGGGCTGGGGAGGAAGTCAGGTTTGTTCCAGACGATATTGATGACGAGGAGCAAGCAACAAAATTTCGTTACGCGGACGGCTGAGGATCAGATCGAATCGGATAATTGCCACTCACCCTCGATTACCATACATGCGTGGTCCTTTGTCGGTGCGGATGTAGCGAACCGTGGCCCCATCATCTTTAGGATGAACAGCATCAACCCACGCCCAAGCCTCGGCCGAGGTCGCCGCGATGAACGCCTCTTGATCCGCGACTGCGAGAAATTTGCCGCGTGCCTGGGGTAACACATCCGCCCAATGCGTTTCTAACCATTCATTGTTGCGACGATGCCGTTCATCTTGAGCACGAGCACGAGCGATTTCGTCCGGGTCGGTGACTTCTTCAATAATAAATTGGGGTTGTGCCATTTAGGTATTCCTCCTGCATCAACTGAGGAGAATGAAGAGTGAAGACAGCTTTTTTCATACTGCCTCCTCGCTTGCGTGTTTTCAATTCTTCATTCTTCATTACACCGTCAGGATATGCACCGCGACCGCCGCCGCCTCGCCACGCAGCATGCCGCCACCGTTTTCGGTCAACCCGACCTTTGCTCCTTGCACCTGACGTTTCCCCGCTTCGCCACGTAACTGCCAGAAGATTTCCGCGATTTGCGCGATGCCAGTGGCTCCCACTGGATGTCCTTTCGCCAGCAGTCCACCGCTCGGATTGACCGGCAGACGACCACCAAGCAAGGTCGCGCCTTCATCAATGAGACGACCGCCTTCACCATGTTTACAAAAGCCGAGTTCCTCACAAATGATGAGTTCCGCGGGAGCTGACGCATCGTGCACTTCCGCGACATGAATGTCTTGCGGGCCGAGGCCCGCCATCTCGTAGGCTTTTCGCGCCACCCGCTCCGTCACTTCGGGATCGCCAGGCTTGCGGTCCTTGCCGGACCCCAGCACCGAGGCTCGCACATACACAGGCTTAGAAGTGAATTTGGGCGCGAGATCAGCACTAGTGAGAATCACCGCCGCGGCGCCGTCACCAATCGGGGAACACATCATGCGCGTGAGCGGGTCCGCGATCATCGGGGAAGCCAGAATATCTTCCATTGTGCGTGGGGTTTGGAATTGCGCGTGAGGATTGAGGCTGCCATTGGTGTGATTCTTGGCGGCGATCTTGGCGTAATGCTCCTTGGTCGTGCCATATTTTCGTATATGGTCACGGGCGAATTCGGCGTAGAAGTCCATGAACATGCTGCGCGACTTGCCCGCGCCAGCCGCGTCGCTCCCGTCGTTGGTGGCGGTCTTCATCTGTTCAAGGGTTTGCTGCATCAGCTCCACGTCAATCGCGCTGCCCAGGGCCTCGAACGATTTGCTTTTGTCTTCATGGAAGAGCTTTTCCATGCCGACCGCGAGCACCACATCGTACATACCGGAGGCCACATAGAGCCAGGCAATGTGGAACGCGGTGGCCGCGCTGGCGCAAGCGTTCTCGGTATTGATGACCGGGATGCCACCGATGCCCATCTCGCGTAGGACCACTTGCCCACGGATGCACTCTTGTCCGGTGATGAGGCCGGCCATCGCATTGCCCACTGTCGCCGCTTCCAGCGCGCTGGCGTTGATATGCGCGGACCGCAGCGCATGGTCGATCGACTCGCGCGCCAAGTCCTTCATGCTCCGGTCGATATGTTTCGCGAAGCGCGTCATGCCCGCGCCAACAAGAGCCACTTCTCTCATGGTGGTGATCCTCCGTGGATTGAAATTGCGGCTACCATACCGACATTCCCCCTTGTTCCGCAAGGCGAACTTCGCCAGTATGGGCGCGTATGAACTTCGCCTTGGTGCCCGTCAAAGCCCTCGCGTTCGGTAAAAGCCGTCTGTCTTCTTGCCTTGCTCCCGCAGCCCGCCACGCGGTCTCACGAGCGATGCTGACAGATGTGCTCACCAGTGCTTTGCATGCGTCGGCGGTGGACCGCGTGGTCGTGGTCTCATCTGACGCGTCGCTGCTGCTCCTCGCTCGTCAACTCGGTACCCTAACAGTGGACGAAGAATATCCGCGTGGGCTCAATGGAGCCGTGACGGTCGGCACGGACTTTTGCCTGCAACACGGCGCGACGGCGGTGTTGGTGTTACTGGCTGATCTGCCGTTGGTGACAGCGGATGACATTGACTTGTTATTTCACTCCGTCAACAAAGCTGAAAACGTGGTGCTGGTCCCATGCAAGGAAGGGGATGGCACGAACGCTTTTCTGCGGGTGCCACCGCTGGTGATTCCGTCGCGGTTTGGTGGCCCCAGCCTGGAAGGACATCAGCGGGTCGCGCAACGCATCGGGATTCCCTGTCAGGTGGTTGAAGCCTCACGCATCGCCTTTGATGTCGATTCCGTTGATGATCTGAAATGGCTTGTGACCCACGCAACCGCGACGCACACTTCCCGAGTGTTGCGCGAGTTGGGAGTATGCGCTTCGATAGAATCGAAGACGTAAAAGCCAGCGATCAGTGGTCAGGAAGTCTTACAGGCTCTATCTCTCCTTGATCTCCTCTCCTTGTAGCCTGGAGCCTACAGCCGCTTTTCTCACGTGTCCTTCTTCTTTTCTTCTTCCTGGGGATGTTCGCGAAGTTCGCTAGGCATTACTCGGTCGCGGTCGCGGCAGGAAAGAGATCCCGCATCTCCGGAATGACCCACAAAGGCGCGTGGCCGCGGGCGACACGCTCGATATTGGCGTACCCATTTCGGAACCGTTTGTGATAACTGTCCACCGTTGGTCCGGCGCTATGCGGGGTCAGCGTGACATTCGGCAACGTCAACAGCGGATTGGTGGGATCAGGCGGCTCTTTCGCCTGCGTATCGAGCCCGGCCCCCAGTATCCGCCGCTGTTGCAGCGCGGCGATCAGCGCTTGTTCATTGATGACCTCTCCGCGACAGGTGTTAATCACAATCGCCGTGGGTTTCATGCGGCCCAGGGCCTCGACGCCAATCAGGTGCCGCGTGCTCTCGTTGAGAGGCACATGCAGGCTCACGACGTCAGCGGTCGCGAGCAGCGTGTCGAGTGACACAGACTGAACACCCAGCTTTTCTTCCTCTTGCGGGCTGAGGCGGAAGGTATCGTAGTAGATGATCCGGGCATCAAAGGCTTTGACCCGGCGGGCCACCTGCCGACCGATATTGCCCAATCCCACCAGGCCAACGGTTTTGCCTTCCAACTCATAGATGTCCACGGTGCGCGGAATGCCCTGATGCCACCGACCAGCGGCGACGTTCTGATGAAACGCCATCAGTTTGCGATAGACCGCCAAGATGAGCATCACAGCGTGTTCGGCCACGGCCACGGAATTCGCCCCGCCATTCGAGCATATAGGGATACGCGCCTTACGTGCCCCGTCGATATTGACGTAATCGTAGCCCGCGCTCAGCACCTGCAGCAGCTTGAGACGTTTGGCATTCGCATAGGCATCGTCGGGCAGCGCGCGCGGAAAGCCGGTGAGGTACTCCGCTTCCCGGATCGCGGTGGCGATCTCCTCGACACTCGCGGTGTGCGGCAGACTATGTAACGTGAAGCCCGCCGGTTTCATCCGCTGCACCAGCGCGAGAATGTCCGGCGGCATCTCGATCCCTTGAGCGAAGACGATGGTCTCTTCAGCCATGACGACGGTCTCCTTTTCATAATGATTCGCGTTGCGGTCAGCCCCTCAATCCGTTTTTCTTTCGGTCTCCTCATCTTCATCTTCATCTTCATCTTCATCCGCAAATTCGACCTCAAACGTCGCATCATCATCAAAATCGAGAGGGGCACCCAGGGGGAGTAGGTAATGGAACTCATTCGGCCCACAGCGCCGTGTGAGTGTCTCGAGAATCTTGTCGATGCGTCGGGGAGTATCGTGGGGGCCCGCGATAAAGAACGGTTGCCCGTCCTTGCCAAAGGTAAAGGACGTGGCGCATGCCGAGGCATCGATATCGCCCATGATCCGCTTGGCGAGCTGATAGTCTGGGTCAGGACTAAACCCCAAATCCCGCGCGTAGGCTTCGGCGTCCTCGACCAGTTTGCGAGCGTAGGCTGGCTGGATGGGGTGCATCGTCTCATTGTCGGCGAGGGAATCGAGACGCTCTTCGTACTCGTCGTGCGACAGCGGGAGAAAATAGGCGCTTTTGACTCCCAGGCAGTACACATCAAGCAAGAAGAAAGACGCCCCGATCCGCCCATCGGGCATCGCGCGGCTGACGATCACCGTGCCCATACCGGTCGTAAACATTTCCGCCGCGCTCAAGCATTCGTGAATTGGGGCCTTGATCGCCACCTTGATCGCTCTTGCCCCTGTCGCCGAGAGACCAGGCAATGCGATTGCTTTTCGCGTAACGACGGCTTTCCGTTTGGCGGCTTTGCGGGCCCGCTTCTTCTGTAACTTCCTGGGATCAAGGGCCATATCTTCCTCGCTCGTATTGAGAGTACTGTCTCAGCGCCTACCAATCCCGCCCTCTCCCGCGCCCACGGCTCAGTTGATGCGCGTGAGTACGACCACCGGAATCTGCCGTGTGGTCTTTTGCCGATACTCGTTGAAAATCGGCATCTGCTCGGCTTGACGATTGAACAGGCGTTCCCGCTCCTCACCCGAGGTGACAGTCGCCTTCACGCGAAAGCGTTCGGTACCGACTTCGACCGTCGCTTCGGGGTTCGCCACCAAGTTGAAATACCAGGGTGGACTCTTGGGACCGCCCGCGAACGAGGCGATGATCACGATACGATCCCCATCCTTGCTGTACACCAGCGGTTTGGTGATCGTCCGCCCACTCTTGACCCCGGTCGCCGTTAAGAGAAGCACGGGCATGTTGGCGAGTTGCCCGCCCACTTTGCCTTGATTCGCGCGGAATTCGTTAACCACCTGTTGATTGAAATCATTCAGTTCCGACATATCCCCTCCTTTATTTGTACTGGGTGGCGCTCCGTGGAGCGCGCGATTTTTCGTATCCCAGTACCAGGCATTTTACTAGAGCGGAGGGCAACGATGGATTCTATCCTGCTCCGCGAGCCGCATTTGGCATCTTTGATGATTTCTCGCGGGTCCATAGCCTCGAGAGGAACCGTACCGAGCGGCCGAACGTCCGTTGCAGCGGTTCATCCCTGACCAGGCGCGCGCCTTCAGGGTGATATTCCAGCACGAGCTTGCGCGTGTGAAATGCTTCGAGTTCGGCGCGGTGCCCGACACTGACGACAGTGGCTTCAGGGAGTCGCTCCAAGACCAGTTGCATCAATCGTTCCTGGCTCAATGGGTCAAGGGCAGCGGTGGCCTCGTCCATCACGATAATGGTCGGACGATGGAGGAGCGCGCGGGCAAACGCAAGCCGCTGCTTTTCTCCACCGGAGAGTATGTGTTCCCAATGCGTGCCTTCTTCATCAAGCCGGTCGAGAAAATGGCCTAACCCTACCTCCTCGACGGTCTGACGGACTACGGCGTCGTCAACTGTCTCGGGCGAGAGCGGATAGGTCACGGCACGGCGCAGCGTTCCGAGCGGCACGTAGGGCTGCTGCGGCATCAAGAACAGCCCTTCGAAGTTCATCAGGATCTCTCCTTCACCCCACGGCCACAGGCCGGCGATCGCCCGCACCAGTGTGCTCTTGCCCGTGCCGGATTCGCCAACGACAAGCACCTTCTCGCCGGGGGTGATCGTGACATCGGCTTCGTTCACCACCGCGCTGCCATCACTCAAGGTCACCGAGAGGTTCCGCAATCGGAGCGCTCCATCCTCGGCTTGCTTACGAACAATGCGGCCGACCGTTTCTTCGCGGTCGGCCCGCTCCAAGCGGTCCAGTGACACCAGCAACGAGGCGAGTCGCCGCGCCGAGGCGGTCCAATCGGACAGGCGTGGATAGTTTTCCACCAGCCAACTGAACGCCATCTGCACGGTGACGAACGCCGAGGCGGCCTGCATGACTTGGCCAAGCGTCATGGTCCCGGCGATATACTTGGGGGCGCAGAGGAGGATCGGAATAATGGGCGCGACGCCGTTACTGATCTGCGACACCAGCGTGGTGCGCAGGTACTGCATCATCAACTCGCGCCAACGCTTGCGGACCGTCGTGAAGGCCGCGTCGAGGCCGGCGCGCTCTTCCTTCTCGCCGCCGAGCATGGCGATGCTCTCGCCATTTTCGCGCAGACGCGAGAGTGCATACCGGTACTCGGCCTCCGCCTCGTTCTTATTCGCAGACACGACGACGAAGCCGCGAGCGATGAGGACCATCGATCCGCTGGCCAGCAGCGCGTAGATGACAGCGGCGATCACCAAAAACCCGGGGATGCGGAGTGCCGTGCCTCCAACCGGGATTGTGAAATCACCACCGATAAACCACAACACGCCAATGAAGGTGATCGCCGAGATGACTGCCGAGAAGACGCCGATGGCAAACTCGACTGGGGCATCGACGCTCAGCCGCAGATCCTCGGCTACGCGATATTCCGGGTTACTATGATCACCCGGAACCAAATTGAGTTGATAATACCGGCCGCTGGTAAGCCATCGATCGAGCACATGCGCGTTCAGCCAGTCACGCCACCTGCGCTGCAGCGTCAATTTTGCATAGGTCGCCGTTACCCCCACGCCTACACTAGCGAAGATCAGGGGGAAGAAGATCATCGATTGGGACAGCACCCCGCTGCTATCGCGGTTGCCCAGCGCATCGAACATGGCGCGGTGCCAGACGTTGAGCCGGTATTGAACGCCGAGCCCCACCAGTGCAATCGCGATCACCATGAACGTTATTAACCAGGCCGTACGCCCGCCGCCTTTGCGCCAGAAGCCCAGAGCCGCTTCCCAGAAACGTGCGTGGAGGTATTGTTTGGTTTGTTGGTCGTCGTCCTCAACCATCGCTCCCCTTTCTTGCAGCCGCGTCCGTGCGCTTCCCCTAAGCACAAGCGTTGTAGGCTTACGCGTTCCCGGATCGGCGGTTTAAGTCATGAAACAGCACTAGTGCTCTGTCACACTTCTAATTTAGGGTGAGGGTGTCTCGACACTCCCGTTTTACTTGATGAAATCGCAGGGGCTACCCTAATTCTTAAGTGTGACAGAGCACTAGTATCATGAAACGGATCCGCTCTCCATCGATTTATTGGAGCAGACGGCGCGACAAAGACTCGAAGCCAAATTGCTGGAAGCCGTGGAGCGCGGGGACTATCGCGGGGTGACACCAGAGTTTTGGAACCGGCTGGAGACCATCGCGCGGGATAAGCCTACACTGCCACGCAAGCGTAAAGGAAGCAGACAGCCAGCTAGAAGCACTACTCTTGGAGAGACTGGAGTCCGGAGAAGATGTCAAGGTCACCCTGGAATTCTGGAAAGGCTTTAGAACCGATACCCGGCAACCTCTTGCCCAGCTCTCAGGACGCGATCGGTATCCAAGATGATCATTTCCGCAA
>JANMSE010000599.1:0-3124 GCA_031389045.1 Deltaproteobacteria bacterium
CGTCTCCTTCCGCTCTCGGCGACTGCATGCCATACTCACCCCTGGTTATGGCTTCCGGCACTCTCTACATCATCGCGACTCCAATCGGCAATCTCGAAGACATCACGCTGCGGGCGTTACGCCTGCTGAAAGAAGTCGATGTGATCGCCGCCGAGGACACGCGCCACACCCGCAAGTTGCTCACGCATTACGGCATTACCACCCCGCTCACGAGTTACCACGACCACAGCGAAACCGAGAAAGCCCCTGAGCTGATTGCCCAGCTCCAGGCCGGCAAGAACATTGCCCTCGTGAGTGATGCGGGAACGCCATGCATTGCTGATCCCGGATTCCGTCTGGTGACAGCGGCGGCTGAATCTGGCTTGTCGGTTGTGCCGATTCCCGGCCCATCAATGGTGACGGCGCTGATGAGTGTTGGCGGGTTGCCGACGGACCGTTTCGCATTCGAGGGCTTCCTGCCAGCCAAACGCACGCAACGCCGCAAAGCCTTGCAACTTCTGCAACGTGAAGAACGCACCCTCGTGTTCTTTGAGTCGCCGCACCGCGTTCTGGAAATGCTCGCGGACCTCGAAGAGATATGCGGCGACCGCCGGATTGTTATTGGGCGCGAGCTGACCAAAATGTTCGAGGAGGTCTTGCGCGGCAAAGTGAGTGAACTGCGCGCGCTGTTGGTCGTACGTGACATCAAAGGTGAGGTGGCCATTCTGGTGGCGGGACAAACGGAGTCGTCCGTATCGGAAGACGCGCGCCCACTGGCTGAAGAGATTCAAGAGTTGTCCGCACAAGGGTTCTCGCTGAAAGACGTTGCACGGATCGTCAGTGAAACGCGCGGCATTCCCAAACGCGAGGTCTATGCGTTGGGGCTGCGCATGAAGGAAGAAGCCGAGACCTGAAACGCGCACGGCAGGGATGGAATGGTCGGGCGGGAACTGGAACAGTACAAGGAAACAAATGGCAGCGGAGGAGAGTATCTGATGAAAGAACTTGCATCGACTTTGTCCACCCAACGATTGGAACTGCTTTATCGTGCCCATCCCTGGCATGGCGTATCGATTGGGAGCGACGCTCCGGCGTTGGTGACCAGCTATATTGAGATCGTCCCCACTGACACGGTGAAGTACGAAGTGGATAAAGCCACCGGCATTCTAAAAGTTGACCGTCCCCAGCGGTACTCGAATATCTGCCCAACTCTATATGGTTTTATTCCGCGCACCTTATGCGCCAAGCACGTTGGTCTTTATTGCGCGGAGAGGACTGGGCGGACGGGTATTGTTGGCGATGGCGACCCACTCGATATTTGCGTGCTCACCGAGAAAACCATCCCACATGGTGACATTCTGCTGCAAGCGATTCCGATTGGCGGATTGCGCATGATCGACGGTAACCAAGCGGACGATAAAATCATCGCGGTGCTGCGTGACGATGCGGTCTATGGCAACTGGCGCGCGATCTCCGATTGTTCGACCACTCTGGTGGAGCGGCTGCGTCACTACTTCCTGACGTATAAGGACGCGCCGGATGCGACGGAGCGTCGGTGTGAAATTGCGCACGTCTACGATCAACACGAAGCCCATGAGGTGATTCGTCGCAGCCAGAAGGACTATCGCGAGGAGTTTGGCGAGCCGGATGGACAGCTTCCTCTCACTCGGCAGAAGAGGGGAGAAGTCAAAAGTCAAAGGGCAAAAGTCAAAAGTGAGGAAGACGAGGACTGAGGGGAAGAAGGCAAAAAGCAAAAGGCAAAAATATGACCGGGAAGGACAAGGGCTGGGAGCTAGGGACGAGATTGCCCAATCCCTAACACCCAGCCCCTATTCGCCCGCGAACCACCGTCGAGGGTTATCCACCAACATCGTGCGAATCTTCGCGTCACTCACCCCAGCTTCCCGCATTTGTGGGATCAGGTTCTTGAAGAGGTGAGTCGGATGATAATTGGCGAGAAGATGCTGCTGCTCTGGCGGGACGACCATAGCGCGTCCCTTGAAACAGCCAACCGAGTCGTGCGAGAGGACAATGCGGTCGGCGTAACCGACCCCGCAGAGGCCGATCACCGAGGCGAGTCGCAACTTGTCTGACAAGATGATCTCCAAGCCAAACCGGTCGCACCCCAAATACGCGCCCTGGTCCATGATCTCGGTGTGATACGCCAGATTCGCGGTATCGCCACTATGGCCGATGATCACCCGTGTGGGATCGACGCCTTCACTCTCAAAGAGCGCGAGTTGTTCCAGGCCCAGCATCGCTTCATCGGTATGGGTGGTAATGGGTGCCCCCGTCGCTTTGTGAGCGCGCGCGGCGGCGCGTAAACACATGTCCTCATACGGCGTGATATGTGGTCGTCCGACTTCGTCCTTCAGGACGCCAGTCGCGCATTTGATGAAGCCCGCCTTGACGCCAGTATCGCCAATGCCCTCGGTGAGTTCTTGCGTGTACAGCTCCGCGATTTCATCCGCGCCCGTGCCAAAATGTTGGTAAAACTTGAAGTAGGCACCGCCCAGGTCTTCTTTATAGAGCCCAGTGGCGCAGATCACGCGCAGCCCCGACTTCACCGAGGCTTCGGCCATGAACTCCGGGTCACGTCCCAAATCCGATGGACAGGGGTCCATGAATGTCCCCACGCCAAGCGACTTCAGCTCCTTCAAGCGGTCAACGCATATCGTCATGGCTTCGTCGCGTTTGAATCCTTTGACGACGATACTGTCCGCTTCCCAGCCGGACCACGCGATCAAGAGATGTTCATGGACCAGCGTGGTCCCCAATTCCTGCGGCGTGCAGGTGCCTGTAACGGTGTTGATCTTGTTCGGCATACATTTCTCCTTTTTTCACTCTTCACTCTTCACTCTTCACTCTTCACTCTTCACTCTTCACTCTTCACTCATTTCAGTATTTCACGACAAACCCAACAAACTCCCCGACTGTCTCTTGCCATTCGACCGTGACATCACTGACGGCTGCTCCTCGTGGTCCACTGTGACACCAAGTGATAAGCTGCTCAAGTTTCGCGGTCTCACCCTCGGCGATCAGTTCGACACTCCCGTCCACGCGATTACGCACCCAACCAGCGAGGCCAAGCTGGCGAGCCTGGTCTCGTGTGGACGCGCGAAAATAGACTCCCTGGACTCGACCG
>JANMSE010000616.1:0-14422 GCA_031389045.1 Deltaproteobacteria bacterium
GCACTCAAGAAAACACGGAACAATTGTTCACTGGAGACGGGGAAACGGGCAAATGGGGAGAGGGAGAGAGGGGGAGAGGGCAAAGAAGGCTATCGACTATAGGCTAATGAATTTTGACGTATAGAATCGGTAGTCACTTGATCCCCCTCACCCTCGCCCTCTCCCAGCCGGGCAATGGCATTAAGTTAAGGGAAATTGTGCCGTGGGAGAAACCGCCTCCACGCCACCTCTCGCCGGGGGTTGAAACCCCCGGTTCGTAGCGAGCAGTGACGCTTCGGCTTAACTTAATACCATTGCCCAGCCGGGAGAGGGAATTTCGGAACTCGGAACTCGAAACCTGAAACCTAAAACTCGCTCACTTCATGCCCTTGTGGGAGCGAGCCAGAGAGAGGGGGCGTCCGACCTCCGACGCCCGTCAAAATTTGTCCCGCACACTATTACTATTGCCGCGGACTCCTCTTGCGCGCTTACCACGCGACGGTGAGGGGTTTATCCGTGGGCAGACCTACTGGCCCCGCACAGAGGTCAGTCGTACAGCCCTCCCACACCCCGTTGCCATTGCGATCCAAGTACCAATACCCCGTGCTCGGGCGGTACACCCCGATATGATCCTTGCCCGCGTCCGCCCAATCGCCAATCACGGGGATATCGGTCGGCGCGCCAAACGGCCCCAGACAGGTGTCCACTCCACAGGGACTGACCAGCCCATCGTTGTTCGCATCCAGGTGCCACCGCCGCGTGCTGGGGCGGTAGAAGCCGATGCGAGTGTCCGACGTCCCCGTCCACCGGCCCACCACCGGCAGATCCGTCGCGGTGCCAAAGGGGCCGAACTGGCGATCGTCCACCGGCCCATCCCACTTCCCATCGCCATCGCGGTCGAGGTACCACATCCCCGTGCTTGGACGGAAGACGCCGATGCGGGTGAAGGGGAGAGTCGGCTCCCACTTGCCCACGACCGGTTTGTCCGTCGCGAGCCCGAAGGGCCCGTATTGCACGTCGCCAGCAGTGGGGTCCCACTTGCCGTTGGCATTGGTATCCAGGAACCAGCGGCCCAGGGCGGGCCGGAAGACTCCGGCGGCGGGGAGGCCCTGGTTATACCAATCGGCGAAGAAGGGGATGTCGGTACTCACACCGAAGGCGGGGAGGCAGACATCAAGGGTGCAGCCCGAGATGGTGCCGGAGCGATCGGCATCGACGAACCAGGTGGCGGAGGCGGGCCGGAAGAAAGCCAGGGTCGCCAGCGGCGTCGCGGCGATCTTGGCCACGAAGGCATCGGATTCGCCGTTGTGCGAGCGGTCGGGGCCGGGGAGCGTACCGAAGCCATCGCCATCCGGGAAGGTGGTCGCAAGGGATTCGGTCGTGCCGACGACATAGGCATTGCCGACCCGGTCCACGGCGATGCCGAAGCCATCGTCATCGAACGCTCCTCCGATATAGCCAGCATAGAGGAACTCGCTGCCATCGTGTCGCACTTTGACCACGAAGGCATCGGAGCCGCCGTTGTGGCTGCGGTCGGGGCCGGGGAGAGAGCCGAAACCATCGCCATCGGGGAAGGAGGTGGCGGGGGAATCGGTAAGACCGGTGACATAGACATTGCCGAGGCCATCGCGCGCCACCGCTCTTGCTGCATCAGACCCAACACCGCCAATGTAGCTGGCATACGTGAGACTGAGGCCAGAGGCCGCGACCTGGGCCACAAAGCCATCGTAGTCGCCATTGTGGGTGGTATCGGGGCCGCGTAGCGGGCCGAAGCCATCGCCGTCAGGGAAAGTGGCTTGAGTTGATCTCGTGTTTCCGACGACCATCACCTGACCGCCGACGCGCGTAATGCCATTGCCACTATCTGGCCCACTCCCGCCAATGTAGCCCGCATAGTCGAGCGCCGTTCCATCAATGCGGACCTTGACCACAAAAGCGTCGATTACCCCCCCATTATGGGTGGCGTCAAAGCTGGGCAACAACCCAAAACCGTCGCCATCCGGAAATGAGGCTTCGGTCGAGCTGGTGTATCCTGTCACATACGCGGTCCCGCCGAGACTGACGGCAATCCCGAATCCACCATCCTCACCCAAGCCGCCGATATAGCCGGAGTACAGGAACCGTGAGCCATCCGCGGCCACTTTCGCGACGAAGGCGTCAATAGTACCAAGGTTAGGACTGAGGTCAGGCCCGATGAGGGTGAAGAGATTAGTAGAGTACGTGTATCCGGTGATGTATGCGTTGTTGGCAATATCAAGTGCAATAGCACGTCCGGCATCACGGGATGTGCCGCCCAGATAGCCGCAGTAGACGAGGTCCGTGCCGTCGGCTTTGACCTTAGCCACGAAGACGTCTTCGTTGCCTCCATTATACGTCAGGTCAGGGCCGATGCGGACCGGAAAGCGGATACCGCTGGAGGAATCCTGCGTGGAATTGGTCCCCCCAATCACATAGGCATTGCCGAGCCCGTCCACCGCAACGCCAGTCGCGTAGTCGGAACCCCCACCTCCGATAAACCCGGCATAGACCAAGCCACTCCCGTCCGCTTTGATCTTGGCGATAAACGCGTCGGCGTTGCCGTTATCACTGAGGTCAGGTCCGACCAACTCCGGGAAGGTCGCACTCGTTGAAAAGGTGTACCCCCCAATGTAGGCATGCCCTGTCGTGTCCACGGCGATGCCGTAGCCAGAGTCATCCTCGCTACCCCCAAGATAGCCGGCGTAGACCAAGATCGCCGGGTCCAGATAGAGCGGCTGGCTCTGATCGTAGGCCCCGACCTGGAAGCCATAGCGGTGCTGGCCTGGTGTCGTATCCGCGTGCAGTATATACGCACTGGCCACGGCGACCTGCGTGCCCTGGGCTTCTTGATACACGTATGGCGTGGCATCGGTGAACGAGGACACGGGCGTCGTCACCGCGAGTTGCCCGGCGTCAGTCACGGAAACCGAGTCCGCGCCGCGATAGGCGAGCTGAATGAGGTTGGGGTCCGCGCCCGGCTGGACAATGAAGGTGTATTTCAACTGTTGACCGGTGCCGGAGTATTCCAGGTCGATGCCGGGCCAGAGGTTGGGGTAGACCAGCTTGCGATAGGTCGGGACGGCGGTGTGCCACTGGTCGGGAGTCCCGGAGAAGTAGTTCATGGTCGCGGGCGTGGGGTCGTGGCCGACGGGACGCACAGCGGGGTTAGCGCCGAGGAAGTCGAGTTTGAGGACCCAGCGCGGGGACGGCGCGGGAGGCGCGGTCTCCCGCAAGGAGACGGGTGTTACCGCCGCTGGCGTGGCGGGTTGCGCTTCAGGTGACGCGAGGCGAAAGGTGAGGCCCTCGGAGGTGAAGTAGACCGAGGTCTCCTTCCCATGAAGGGCAAAGGCGACCCGCGCGTCGAGCTGCCCGGTATTCTGGACGAAAGAGAGGGGGAGCTGGCCAAGCGCGGTCGTGGTGGGGAGCGGAGCAGGAGCGGAAGTCTCCTCGGTGGAAACGGGAGCCAGAGGCGCGTGGCGGCCGCTGAGCAGGGGAAGCCCGGCCAAGACGAGGAGCGCGAAGGAGCCGAGCCGACAAGGAGACCAGTAGGGACGGGTCGTCCTGGAGAGGCGGGAACACAGAGTGCGGAACATAAAGACCTCCTAAAAGTAATGATGCGGCGCCCACGGGCGGGCATCAAGTGATTTGCTTAGTAAGGCGTGACATAAGACGGAACAATTGTTCACTGCCTCATGCGCGACCAAAGGCGGTACGCGACAAAGGACGGAACAATTGTTCACTGGAAACGGGGAAACGGGGAAACGGGGATAGTAGAGGCGTATAATTATACGCCTCTACTATCCCAGCCAGGTGATCGGCATGCGGACATCGGGGGTGTAGGAACAGTAGGCCCCCGTTTTGATGGTGGTGGCGAGATGTTGTCCCAACGTGGGATGATGTTCACTGATTTTACGCAGGGCGATCTTGATAGCGCGGGTAATATTCACCCGTGCACGTTCCGCGGGCGATCCCGCCCGCCGTGCACGTCCACCAAGACCTACGGCCCGGCTCAGTTCCTGCGCGAGAAAATCGATCTCCGCCGCGAGCCGTTCGCTTCGACCCAAGTCGTGAAATTGTTGCGCTTCGGCGAGTTCCTCCTGGAGCTCGCTCAACCGCTGCCTGTAGGCCGCTCGTGCCTGGGGATCGAGCATGTCCCCGGCGTCGCTGAAGCTGTCCGTATGGTCGAACGCCAAGCTGGCATCGTGAAAGGACGAGGTGTCAGCGGCCTCCTCGCCCACGTGCTCGCCTGTGGTGATGAGAGTCAGGACATGGACCTCCTGGTGCGGCTGTTGCAACAGATGGACAATGAAGTGCAGGCCGCGCGCATCCTTGAGGCGACAGGTCTCACCGGCGAAGCTCACCGTCCAGTACTCGCCCTCGAGACGGAAGGTGTTGGGGGCTGGGGGCTGGGGGTTGGGTGGGGGCTGGGGGCTGGGGAGGGGCTGGGTGCTAGGGGCTAGGTGCTGGGGAGAGAACGACGAGGCGAATGGGCGAATGGGCGAACGGGCGATAAGTTTGTCGTCTTCCTGTCTCCCTTTCTCCCATTCATCCGAGCATTCGTGTTCATCACCGTCAGTGCCCATTTTTGACTTTTGACTTTTGACCTTTGACTTTTGACTTTTGACTTCCGTCCCTACGCCGCCCAACTCACACAGCAACGCTGCCGCGTCCCGCAAGTCCTTGGTGTCAAAGCCTTCGGTGAACCAACCGTAGATGTCCTCCAACAATGCGCGGGCTTCCACCATCTTGCCCTGATGTTGCCATAGGCGTGCGAGGCTCATGGAGGCCCGCAGTTCCCACGATTTTGCTTGCTGCTGGCGGGCTATCTCAAGCGCTTGGAGAAAACATGTTTCGGCTTCCGCTTCCGCGTCGGTGCTCGGTGTTGGGTGTTGGGGTTTTCGGACGCTAGACTCTGGACGTTAGACTCTGAACACTTTTCTTCCCCAGCCCCCAGCCCCCAGCCCCTGTCCCCTTGTCTTTTTTGACTTTCCTGCCACAGAAACTCCCCTTTCAGCCGATACAGTTCCGCTTCGTAGAAGTGCTCGCCGTTGCGCGCGCAGACGACGAGCGCGTCGGCAATCGCTTGGAGACCTTCCTGAAGCTGCCCGGCTTCTCCATACACGCTCGCCAGTAACGCCAAGAATTGGGACTGCCAAATCCCCGTGCCCGTCGCCCGCAGCGCCACCAAGCCGGCTTGCATGTGCGCGAGTCCCTCGGCTGTCTTTCCTTGCATCGCCAGCGCCCATCCAAGCACGGGCGGACTGTACGCCGCCCACAGGGCAAACTGATGTTCGGTGGACAGCGCCATCGCTTCCTCCGCCGCCTGTTGCGCCGCGATGGGCTCACCTCGGAAGTGATGGACCATCGCGTTGCCACTCAAGGCCCACGCGCGGGTTTGCCCATGTGAAAGTTCCGCGCCTAAAGCTAGCGCTTCCTCGCTCAATCGCAACGCGCGGTCGGGATACCCCAGCAACCACGAGAGATACCCTCCATGAATCCGACAGCATGCGCCAGCATCGTGGCCACCGTACACAAAGGTCTGCGCGAAATGTCGATCCGTTTGGTAAAGCCGGAGCCCGTGCTCGATATGGGACTGGCACGTCGTCAACTCCCCACGCGCGACCAACGTTGTCCACAGGGCATGATGCGCCTGAAGAGCCAAGTCCGCGTCTCCCCGCTGTTGCGCGAACTGAGCGAGCTGACCGCCAAACTCTTCCGCGGCGTTCAGCTCCCCCGCCACCGCATGCGCGATCCATAAGCCCCACAAAACGGGGAATAGATCGGGCGGATCGCCCAGGGCTTGGCATAACGCCCGTGCCTGCTGGTAGTGGCGCCGCACCTCTGGCGACCCATAGCCTTTCAGCGCGAGCAGGGGAGTCCCGAGGGCGAGGTACAGCGTCAGTTCCTGGCGGGTCCGCTCCACCGAGGCCGGCAACTGGGCAAGCACCGTCAAGGCACGGGTGAAGTGCCGCGTCGCCTCGGCATTCGCCGAGCGTTGCAACGCATTCCGACCCGCCTGCTCCAAGTACACACTGGCCTGGCACGGCTCTCGGCCCACTTCAAAATGCACCGCCAGCTCGGTGGCGATCTCTCCGACTCGTTCGCCATACGCCGCCTCTTTCCGGGCGGCCATGCGGCGATGGAGCTGGACCCGACGGACCTCGGCCACCTGCGCATACACCACCTCGTGATGCACCGCATGGAGAAAGCTGTACCGTCCACTGATCGTCCCATCTGGCCACTCCGCCGCTCCCCCCGTGCGCAACCAGCGCCCCGTGCGCGCCAGTCGTTCACAGGTCGCCTCAACGTGATCCTGTTCGCTCAGGAGGCCCGCCGCAGCCTCCGCCGCGGCAAACTCCACCCCCACCACGCTGGCCGCCTCGAGCAGCCGCCGTTCGGATTCGAGGAGCCGTTCGAGTTGGCGCTCAATCAACTGCCGTACGGTGTCGGGGATCCCTTCGCTGATCGCCTTCACGGCGTCGAGGCGCGGAGTCCCCGGCTCCGCTTCCTCGGCAAAGACACCCTGTCGGATGAGATCATCCACCGTATTGACTAAAAATAACGGGTTGCCACTCGTGCGCTGGTGAAGCAGGGGGATCAATTGTTCAGGCACGACACCTCGGGCCTCCACGTTGGCATTGAGCCGCACCGCCAGATACTCAGCGATGGCCTCTTCACTCAAGGGAGCGAGCGGAACGACTTCGCATTGTCCCCGCGCCCACAGTTCTTGCACAACACCGTGCAGAGGGTGATTGTTAGCCAGCACGTCCGCTGGGCGATAGGTGCCGAGGATCAGTAGTTTGGTCGCCCCGCGCCGCCGCGCCATGTAGGTGATCCAATCCAGCGTCGACACATCGACCCAATGTAAGTCCTCCAACACCAGCACCAGGGCGCGCGTCGCGGCGAATCCTTCCGCGGTCTCCGCCATCTCACGCAGCATCCGCTCACGATTTGTTCCCTGGACACGGTGCTGCAATCGCTCATAGTCCTGGGGCTCCAGCAGGCTGGGCAATTGGGCCAGCCAACTGGGAGCGTACCGCGCAAGCGCCGCGATACGTCGTTCGCCGCCTGCCCCTCGACACAGTCGCGCGGTCGCTTCGAGGAGCGGCATGTAGGCTTCGCCCGCGCCGTATTGTTCCACGCACTGGCCAGCAGCAACGCGGACATCCTCACGCTCCCGAAGCCGCGCCAGCAACGCGTCAATCAGTGTCGTTTTCCCAATCCCCGCCTCCCCGGTGACGAAGACCACCAGCCGCTCGCCGCTCAAGGTTTTCTCGAACATGCGCTGGAGTTGCGTCAGCTCCGCCTCACGCCCGACTAAAAAGGGGGCTAGGGGCTGGGGGCTAGGGGCTGGGGAAGAAAGAGAGAGGGATTTTTCTAATTCCGGGCGCTCGACTTTCGACTCTGGACTGAGGTGCTGAGATGAAGGACCTGGAGCAATGGCGGATGGCAGACGTGTCGGGGTCAACGTGGTGAGTCGACTCGCGCCACAGTTCCGACAGAACTTGAGACGTGCCGGATTAGGCTGACCACAAGTGTCGCAAGACACAAGCCGTGAGCCAAGTGATTCTCCACCGTCACCACAGCATTCCGCCCGCGGCGCATGCTCATGCTGACAGATGACCGGCTGAGGAGTGGTCTCTACAGCGACTCGCGGTTGCTGGGTTTGTGCTTTGCGTTGCACGGGCAAGACGAGGACGTTCATACGTGTTCTCCCTTTTTTTCTGCCGAGTCTCTCTCCGTTGTGAGGACTTCCCGTTCCCCGACGTTCCGCAATCCGCTCTAGCCACCGCCAGTCGCATGCAGTTCTCGCTCGAGATACGTGGTCAACTCTCGCAGCGACTCGAAATGCGTCGTGCGTCCAGAGGTCAAGTGCTCGACCCGACCGACGGCATACGTTGGGCCACCAGGGACGGCGCGGAACTGCACCAGAAACGCCCATTGGGGCGAGAGCGGCACGTCGATGGCGTCCACCACTGGAGTGAGCGAGCGTTTTTGCTTTGTTGTTTTCATTGTGACGGTCCTCACTGTCGTCGTGGTGAGCACGCTATCAATCGTGATGGTAGAGAACCAGCAGCGCCTGGTGGCACGACGGTGGAATATCGGTGGCATATCGGTGGAATTTCGCGAAAGAGGGTGGTACAGAGCCTTGACCACATGGCGGAGTGCATCCGGCGTAGGGGCGTATCATCATACGCCCCTCCCTGACCGCGTGGAGGAACAGACCGTGAAAGTGGCAGAACACATTATCTTTCCGCCGTTTCGCTTAGACGTCCTCAACGAGCAGTTGTGGCGTGAGGATCAACTCGTGCCAGTGCGCCCGAAGACCTTCGCCGTGCTGCGGTTTCTGGTGGAAAATGCGGGACGCTTACTGACGAAGGAAGAGGTACTAAAAGGCGTATGGCCCAATACTCGTGTGAGCGAGGGCATTCTCAAAGGCTATATGCGCGATCTGCGGGACATCTTGGGAGATGATTCGCAACAGCCCCGTTTTATTGAGACTGTCCCGCGACGGGGGCATCGGTTTATCGGGGAAGTAGTCAGTAGTCAGCATTCAGTAGTCAGTAGGGGGGAAGAGACTAGAGGCTGGAGACTAGAGACTAGTCCCCGCTCCCCCCAAGCCCCCAGTCCCCAGCCCCCAGCCCCCCTTGTGGTCGGTCGTGACGCGGAGCTCGCACATCTTCAGCGGCTGTTCGCCAAAGCCCTGGCTGGGGAACGGCAGATCGTATTTGTCACCGGCGAGCCGGGGATCGGCAAGACGACGCTGGTGGAGACATTCCTGGCTGAGGCTGGAGACTGGAGGCTAGAGACTAGTCCACCCTCCTCCCAAGCCTCAAGTCTCAAGTCTCCAGCCTCAAGCTGCTGGCTTAGCCGTGGGCAGTGCATAGAACAGCACGGCGCGGGCGAGGCGTACTTACCGGTGCTCGAAGCCTTGGGGCGGATTGGTCGAGCAGCGGATGGCAAGCAGTTCGTCGCGATTTTGCATCAGCATGCTCCCACGTGGCTGGTGCAAATGCCCGCTCTGGTGGGAACAGCGGAGTTAGCGGCATTACAACAACGGGTGGTCGGGACCACCCGCGAGCGCATGTTACGCGAGATGGTCGAAGCCATTGAGGCCCTCGCCGCTCATCGTCCGGTGGTGTTGTGGTTGGAGGACTTGCATTGGGCCGATGCTTCGACCGTGGATTGGTTGGCGGCGATCGCGCAGCGGAACGCACCGGCGCGCGTGTTCGTCATTGGCACCTATCGCCCATCCGATTTGAGTCTGAGTGGCCATCCCCTCAAAGCCGTGAAACAAGAACTGGCGGCGAAGGGGCAGTGCGAGGAATTGTGGCTGCCCTTCCTCTCGGCGGAACATGTGACGCACTATCTGACGAGGCGATACGCCCAGCATCGGTTCCCTGTGGAATTGGGGGTCGCGATTCGTCGCAGTACCGATGGCAATCCATTGTTTGTGGTCAACATGGTGGACTACCTGGCCGCCCACGGGGAGATTGCGGAAGTAGGAGGCCACTGGCGGTTGCAAACTACAGTCGCCGAAGTCGGGCGGGGCGTGCCGGAAAGCCTGCGCCAGTTGATCGACAAACATATTGAACGGCTCAGTGAGGAACACCAACGCGTACTCGCGGTGGCCAGCATCGCGGGAGTGACGTTTTCCACCGCCGCCGTAGCGGCGGGGGCAAAGGCGGAGGTGGAGCAGGTGGAAGAGTGGTGCGAGGAATTAGTGAAGCGGGGCCAATTCCTCCAGGCGCAAGAGCCCCGGGTCTTACCCGACGGCACCCTGTGCGGCGGTTACGGGTTTCAGCATGCCTTGCAGCAAGCGGTGGTCTATGAGCGGATCCCGAGTCTGCGCCGGGTCCGGTTGCATCGGCGGGTGGGCGACTGGGAAGAGCAGCTCTACGGTGCGCGGGCGCAGGAGATTGCCGCGGAACTCGCGGTGCACTTCGAGCGAGGGGGAGACCTTTCCCGCGCGGTGCATGCAATATCGCCAACACGCCGGGCACAATGCGCTACGCCAGCATGGATACCAGGAGGCGATCACCCACTTCCGGCAGGGGTTGGCTTTACTGGCGACGTTCCCGGACACGCCTGAGCGCGGGCAGCAAGAACTCGCGCTGCAAGTGGCCCTGGGATCGCCCTTACAAGCCCTTCAGGGGTATGGCTCTTCCGAGGTGGAAGCGGTCTATACCCGCGCCCGAGAACTAGGCGAGCAGATTGATGAGACCTCGCAACTGTTTCCCATTTTGCGGGGGCTGTATGTTTTCTATTTGCTGCGCGGGGAAGTACGCACGGCGCACGAGCTCGGAGAGCGCCTCCTCAGCATCGCCCAGAGTGTCCACGACCCGGCGTTTCTCCTGGAGGCGCATTTCGCCGTGGGACAGACGTTGGTGTTTCGGGGAGAATTCGTCGCGGCCCGAGCCCATCTCGATCACGGGATCGCCCTCTACGATCCCGTGCGACACCGCTCCCATGCGTTCCTCTATGGGCAGGACCCCGGGGTCTTTTGCCGACTCCTGGCCGCCTGGAATCTGGGCTTTCTTGGCTATCCGGATCAGGCGCTGAGCACGGGCCAAGAGGCATTGGCGGTCGCCCAGGAGGTCGATCATCCTTTGAGCCGAGCTGCGGCTCACGTCCTTTTTGCCGTGACCCTGCAATTTCGCCGCGACGGACACGCGGCCCAAGAGCACGCGGGGGCAGGGGTGGCCCTGAGCGCGCAACAAGGGTTTCCCTTTTTTTTGGCGCTCGGCACTGTCGTGGGCGGCTGGGCACTCGTCGAGCAAGGACAAACGGAGGAAGGTATTGCTCAATTCCGCCAGGGGCTTGCTGCCTACCGGGCGACAGGGGGAGGGTTAGTGATGCCACGCTTTCTGGTCCTGCTGGCCGAGATGTGGGGAAAACTTGGGCGGCCAGAGGAAGGGCTGAACCTACTGGCCGAAGCACTTGCTCTCGTGCACGCGAATGGAGAGCGGGACTACGAGGCGGAGTTGTACCGGCTGCGTGGCGAGCTGCTGCTACGACAGGAAAGTCAAAAGGCAAAAATCAAAGCACCAAGAGGGGCTAGGGGCTGGGGGCTAGGGGCTGGGGACAAAAAGAGTTCGAGGCTGCATGTCCAAGATTCAACATCCCCCTCCCCAAACACCCAGCCCCTAACACCCAGCCCCCAAGCAGAAGCCGAAACGTGCTTTCTCAAAGCTATTGAAATTTCCCGACAGCAACAGGCCAAGTCACTAGAATTACGCGCGGTGATGAGCCTCGTGCGGCTGCGGCACCTCCAAGCGACGCACGCTGCACCGAACACGCAACACGTCTCACGCAACCGGCTTACTGAAGCACTCACGATGTTATCCGCCGTCTACCACTGGTTTACCGAAGGGTTTGACACTCAGGATTTGCGGGACGCCAAGGCGTTGCTTAAGGGATTCAGCCATTGAGAGCTTGCGCCATCAGATTATGGCACAAGGATTTTTGACCTCGGATCGGCAGGTGCACATCTATGGGGATGGACGAACAGGAGGCCCCGGTATTGATGGTTGTGGCCAGTTGTTCGCCCTCCTCTAGTCGTTAGTCGATGGGCTCCAGGACGTGACAGAAAGTCCAGTCCGCGGCCTGCTTGCCCTGTCTGCGGGCCACGGTGTCAGCGAAGCGGAAATGGATGCCCAGTAAAATCCGCGCTTCCACAACATCCGCGGCCACATCCGAGAAGCGGGAGTAGGTCCGCGTTTTCTGAACAACCTGGGGCACGGCGCTGGTCACACTGAAGGTGAAGGTATCCTTCCCGAAGAAAAGCCCGAGCGTGCGCATGAACGCGCTGGTGATGCTGTTCGCACCCGACGTGTAGTCCGGGTAAGACGGATCGTTGATGAGTGGCAGCCACGTCGGGTCGCCGTCGGTCCGCGGGTTCCCGTCGTTGTCGCCGTTGAGAATGGCCGTGCTGGGGCGCCAGAAGACGTACTCCCGCTTGGCGTCCCAGGCGCTGATCAGCGCGTCCACCCCCGCGATATTCACCAGCGCGAAGAGCCGCGCGCTGTCACCGATATCGGTGAGATGGGCGGCGGCGATTGCCCGCACGGTCCGGTTCAGCAGGTTAAAGGAGTTGTCGGCGTAGAAGTACGCGAGATCGGTCTGCTCAGGCGTGCGCGTGCTGTTGAAGCGCGCGCCTCGCGCCTTGACCTCGTTATACGCCTTGGTATACGCGCCGCTGCGTAAATACGGCGGCGGCGGTTCAGACAGGAGTCCGACGGAATCCGGCAAAGCAAGAGGCACGATAGCGCCGAACCACGGCGCGGACATCGGTGCGAAGGCTGGCGGCGTCGGGCGCCACTGGCCCAGGGCGGTGCCACCGATGAACACTTCTGGATTCGGCGGAAAGCTGCCGTCATTCATGCGACGGGTGATGATGTTGAGCGCCGCCTGCTGCCCGACGAACACGCCCGCATCGGTCGGCAGCAAGCCATTCGCGCTCAGGTAATTCTGATAGGTCGCTTCTATCGACACCGTTTGTGCCGGAAAGCGGTTGACCAACACGTCGCGAGCGGCCTTCGCGGCCGCGGCCACTGGTGAGCCCGCGGCACCGACGATCGGGGCGTTATACGTTTCGAACCGCTGCTGAAACGCCTGGATAGCGTCGTGCACCGCGATGTGCACTATCGCAAAGTCTAGACTGGGTGTTGGTGCCGGACGACTCCCCGCGCCGATGACGGTCTGCGTGATGGAGTTCCAGTCGGTGACGACGTCAGCAGCCGCCGGGACGGCTGACAAGCCGAGCATCATCAGAGAGCCAAGAATCCATCCATGCCCTCTTCGGGTCTTCGTCAGGCGAATCCCCTGGTTGTGTGGTTGGTGTGGTTCTCTCCACCGTGGCGCTATGAGCACCCTTCCTATGGCCGTGAGCCCGAAAAGCCTTCCGGTTGTGATGTGCCTGTCCATGATCTTCCTCCTTTATAGGTTACAGTTGGTCCCCTCACGCCTTCACCATCTTGCCCAATAAGGTGTGGTTCAGGTCGTGGGTCTCCTTTCGGTTATGAATGAAGAGTTATGTCGCGGCTCCGTTTCCTTTCCTTGTCCCGCCTCCTTTCGCTGTCGCAGTGCACTGTGTCTACTCAGCAAGGCGTGACAAATGGTGGAACAATTGTTCACTGGAAGGAGGAGGGGGGAAATGGGGAACGGGGGAAATGGGGAACGGGGAAGCGGGGAACGGGGAAGCGGAGGTAGAGGCGTATAATTATACGCCTCTACTGCCACGTGATCGGCATGCGGGCATCGGGAGAGTACGAACAATAGGTCCCTGTTTTGATGGTGGTGGCGAGATGATGTCCGAGCGTGGGGTGATGTTCAGTGATCTTCCGCAGGGCGACTTTGATGGCGCGGGTGATATTCACTCGTGCACGTTCCGCGGGGGAGCCCATGCGCCGGAGCCGCCCACCAAGACCAACCGCCCTGGTGAGTTCGCGCGTGAGACAGTCGATCTCAGCGGCCAGCCGCTCGCTCCGGCCCAGATCGTGAAATTGCCGCGCTTCCTCTAGCTCTTCCCGGAGTTCGCTCAGTCGCTGCTTGTAGGCCGCTCGTGCCTGGGGATCAAGCATTTCCCCAGCGTCGCTGAACCCTTCGGTGTGGTCGAATGACAGGCTGGCATCCTGATAGGGAGAGGCTTCAGTGGGCTCCTCCCTCAGGTTCGCATCGACGGTGCTGAGGGTGATGACATGAACCTCCTGGTGGGGTTGTTGTAACAGATGGGCAAGGAAGTGCAGGCCACGGGCCTCTTTGAGGCGACAGGTCTCGCCCGCGAAGCTCACGGCCCAGTACTCACCTTCAGGGCGGAATAGGTTGGGAGCTAGGGGCTGGGGGCTAGGTGTTAGGGGCTGGGGACTGGCAACTGAGAATTGAGAGCTGGCAACTTCTGCTGTCTTATCCTTTTCGCCTTTTCCCCGTTTCCCCTTTTCGCCCTCTGAGTCCGCGCCAACCCAGACCAACACCTTGCCATCTTCATCTTGCGCAACTCGTTCCGCATCGATGAGTTCTCCCTTCAAGCCGCCAACGAACTGTTCGTCTATGTTGAAGCGAACCTGCAAAGATTGATAGGAAAGCCGGCCTCTCTTCCGCAATAGTTCTCGAACTTGATCCAAGATTTCATCAAAAGTCATGCGCGCTACCTGTCGGGGGGATTATAATGCACTGACACAATTATGAAAGAGAAAGAGCGACTCGCGTTGACCCAGAGGATCGAAGAGCGATACTGGCTTCCGGGAAAATGGAGGAGGCTATGGATTTCCCTACTTGGAGATCTGTCACGGAGGAGATGATCCGACACTACGTCCTCGCTATAATTACCACGGAAGAAGTGGGAACAGACATTGAGGATGTAGCACGCTACCACAGCCGCTACTTGCGTAGCGAGTCGAAGAACGCCTTCCATGGATAAAGCCGA
>JANMSE010000635.1:0-2995 GCA_031389045.1 Deltaproteobacteria bacterium
ACCTCAATGTAGCTGCACTTCCCCATAGCATTGTGCAGAAAAAGGTATCCAGGGAATAAGGGTGTGCGGGCAATCCTCTTGATCCCTGCTCGCCTCGACCACATTTCCACCTTTGGTAAGAACAGGCGGAATCCCTTGGCAGCCAGTTGATCGTGAACAAGTTGTTCGCAATTGCTGCGGGTATTGAGGACGTACCATTGCGGGGACAAATTGCAAGCCTCGGATACTGGATCGGCTGAAAAAACCGTGTAATCAATTGCGGTATCGGTAAGCATAAGATGGGCTCCGCCCCCTTTAGTTCAGCTCTTGAGAGCCATGAACTAATCCCCAACTGTATTTTTCGGTACTCACGCGGCCGCTCCGGGATGAAGCACCTTAAAAATGTGTGGTCAACGTAAAGGTGAGGCTGTCGTCTTGTGCCTCCTTTAACCTCATCGGCTGCCAAGAGATTTTCTTTACAATCCTTTTCTAGCTGTCACTGATTGTTGTCAAATAATGGCACTCTCTCATAATCTATTCACGCAATCGCCTTCGCTTACCAGTGGATAGAGATACAATTCGTTTTATCTATTTTTTATTTCGTCACTGCATCTACAAGATGAGCATTAGACGTGCCACATAATTGTCACACTTCGTTAGATATTTTTTAGGTTGAGTACGCGGAATTAAATCGCACATATCCGACAGACAGATCTGAAGTGATAACATGAGCTTCAGCCCGACCAAGATGAAGATCAACCGTAATCGCGAACTCTGGCTGGCGCATCACCACGGCGGCCTTTCGCTCGTTCTCCACCCCAGTGCTCATGCCATTCTTGCCAATGGAAACTTCTCCGACTGCGATGTCCAACTTGTCTTGATTAACCTCGGCTCCAGCGTAGCCTACCGCGCAAGCAATGCGACCCCAGTTTGGATCGCCACCGTAAAAAGCTGTCTTCACCAGCGGTGAATAGGCGACTGTCCGAGCAACTTTTTGCGCATCAGCCGGCGTTTTTGCTCCCCGCACAATAATATCGACGACCCGCGTCGCCCCTTCCCCATCTTTCACCACTAACCGCGCCAAGTCTCGCAGAATCTCCCTAATGGCCGTCTTAAGCGTGGCGAAGTCCTTGCCCGCGGCGCTCTGAATTGTGCGATTGCCCGCGATTCCATTAGCCAAGATCAATAACGTGTCATTGGTGCTGGTATCGCCGTCGACGGAAATCGCGTTAAAGGTATCGGGCAAACAGTCGTCGAGAATCCGTTGCAGCACCGACCGTTCAACGCTCGCATCGGTCATCACGTAACAGAGCATCGTCGCCATATTGGGGTTAATCATCCCCGCCCCTTTTGCCATCCCCGCCACTGTCACCGCGCGCCCGCCAAGCACCACCTGTCGAACCGCGGCTTTCGGAAAAGCATCCGTCGTCATAATGCCGGCGAGCGCCCGCCAAAACCCCCTCGGCGAAAGCGTTTCACAGGCAGCTCGGATACCACCACTCATCTTCTCCCACGGCGGGAGCACGCCAATTTTTCCAGTTGAGGAAGGGAAGACCAAGGATTCCGGCATGCCTAGCGTGTCGCCAACCAGGGCACAGGTATCACGTGCTAACCGCAGTCCCGGTTGTGCCGTCGAGGCGTTGGCATTCCCACTATTCACTACGATGGCTTGGAGGCGACCGGATTTCATTTTTTGCTGTCCGATCAGGACAGGCGCGGCTTTCACTTGGTTCGTTGTGAAGGCCGCGACCGCCGTCGCGGGCATATCGGACACAATCAGCGCCACATCCTTTTTTCCGCTCGCCTTAATCCCACACGCGACCCCGGCAAAGCGAAATCCTGGAACGATAATCGGCCGTTTCTCCACCGCGACTTTCATTACTCCTCCCACCTTCCCAACTTACGCGCCATGACACCGTTTGAACTTTTTTCCACTCCCACATGGACAGGGATCGTTGCGCCCCACTTTGGGTGCCTCATGTTTGATTTGCACGGGTTGGGCGGCTTGTACCGCCACGCCGCCGTGGCTCATCACTTGCCGCTGAAGCGGTAACGGGCGGGGTGCAATACGCTGTGCATCCTCTTGGCGAGCGACCTGCACGGTAAATAACTTTTCGACCACATCCTCTTGCATGCGGTCGGAAAGCTCCTCAAACATCGTGAACGCTTCTTTTTGATATTCTTGCAGCGGATTCTTCTGCCCGTACCCACGCAGCCCAATTCCCTCTTTCAGATGATCCATCGACAGGAGGTGATCTTTCCACAGATTGTCCATCGACTGGAGGAGAATCATTTTCTCCAAATAGCGCATGACCGGTGGGGTAAACGTCTGTTCTCGCTCTTCATAGGTGCGCAGGGCTCGCTCGCGCACGAAGTCGGCCAGGGACTCTTGGGAAAAGTTCCCTTTCTCCTCCTCAGCGATATGGAGACGCGCATTGAAGTGTCGAAAGAGCGCATCCTCAAAGCCTTTCCAATCCCACTCCTCCGGGGGGAGGTCGACGGCGGCATAGTCGGTAGCCGTTTGCTCAGCGATGTCTTCGAGCATGTTGAGGACTTCTGGTTTGAGGGTTTCCGCGGCCAGGAATCCCCGCCGTTGTCGATAGATGACTTCGCGTTGCTTATTCATCACATCGTCGTATTCCAATAGATGTTTCCGAATATCAAAGTTATGGGCTTCCACCCGTTTCTGCGCATTTTCTATCGCGCGCGTGACCAGGCCATGCTCAATCGGTTCCCCCTCTTCCATGCCCAGGCGATCCATTACTTTTTGGATGCGCTCCGCGCCGAAGATCCGCAGCAAATCGTCCTCCAGGGAAAGATAGAAACGCGAACTCCCCGGATCCCCTTGGCGTCCTGCCCGTCCGCGCAACTGATTATCAATGCGGCGGGCTTCATGTCGTTCGGTGCCAATGATGTGGAGCCCGCCAGCAGCGACAACCTTTTCCCGTTCTTCCGCGCATATCCGTTGGTATTTCTCCAGCACCTCGCCATATTGGTGTTGATACAGGTCTGGAGC
>JANMSE010000660.1:0-3521 GCA_031389045.1 Deltaproteobacteria bacterium
TGCACTTGAACGAAGAGAGAAAGAAAGTAGGCCGGAATAAGCGGAGCGTTTCCGGCATGCACGCTCGCGCCGGGAACGGCCTGCGGCCTTATCCCGGCCTACGGAAAGGGATGTCTCCTCGCTCCAATGAAAACCGCTATAAGGCAAATCTCCCATCAAAACCTGAAATACCATGCAACGTCCCCTATTTCCCGAGCCAAGACGCCCCACGAATGGGGCTCACACGGCGGATTTCTCCTCAATCGTGACTACTTCAGGAAGAGCAACGCGGGTGGCTTCCAGGTTCTCTCTCTCGGCTGAAAGAGGGTCAGGGTGAGGGGGATCGAGTGTGATTACCAATCAATCGCGACTCCGCAACTTGGTCAGCAGGCGTAGCAGCTCAACATACAGCCAGATGAGGGTCACCATGAGCCCGAAGGCGGCGTACCATTCCATGTACTTGGGCGCGCCGTTGGCCGCGCCGCTCTCAATGAAGTCAAAGTCCAGCACCAGATTCAGCGCCGCGACGACGACCACGAACAGACTGATCCCGATGCCCATCAGTCCGTTTCCATGAATCCAAGAGACGGAGGCTCCGAAAAAACTCAGGACCCATGTCGCGAGATACACCAGCATGATGCCCCCGGTGGCGGCCACCACACCGAGCTTGAAGTTTTCCGTCGCCCGGATGAGACCGGACTGGTATGCCAGCAGCAAACCACCCAGGGTTCCCACCGTCAGGCCAAACGCTTGCAAGGCGATCCCTGGATATTTCGTTTCCAAAATCGCGGAGATGCCACCAAGAAACAGCCCTTCGAGCGCGGCATACATCGGCGCGGTCACCGGCGACCAGGTCTGCTTGAACATCGTTACCAACGCGACCACAAATCCCCCAATCATGCCGCCAATCATCCACGGATAGATCGCGGCCGGGTTCTGCGTGCTCGCAAGCATGTTCCACGGGATGCTCGCGCAGGCCAGCACGATCACCAGCAGCATCCCAGTTTTCGTCACCGTCCCCTGGATCGTCATCGGCGTACTGATGCTGCCGGAGCCGGTTCTCGTGAATGTTTCGGGGTTGAGGGCGGGATTGCTTGTTCTCAACGTCTGATCCTCCTTACTTTGAGAAACGGGGAAACGGGGAAACGGGGAAACGAAGAGTAGAAGAGATGGTATCCTTTTCGTTCTCTGGCTCTCCCTGTCTCCGATTCTCCCCGTCTCCGATTCCCCGTTTCCGTTTCTCTTACTTCCCAGTAAACGCCTGTCCCCAGCGGTCCACGCACGTCACTTCTTCGACTGACATGCGCTGCACGGGGCCGAATTTTCCACGGGGGTACCCAATCGGAATCAGCGCGTAGGTCGAGACATCCTTGGGCAGCCCCAAGACCGCTTGCAACTCTTCGTCATACAACGAGGCTACGGTGGTCAGTGTCGCGCCTAGTCCCAGCGCCCGGCAGGTCAAGAGCACATTTTGCACGGCGGGATAAATACTGGAGCCGGACAACCGTCCGAGTCTGGCCGCGATCTCCGCGGGCATCGGCGGGGCCTTGAGACACGCCACCAGCAGCACCGGCACTTCATTTATATGTTCAGCGAGATACGTGGCCGCATCCAATATCCGCCCTAACCGCTCCTCACCAAGATGCTCAGGGGCCTTGCGACTCTTGTACATGCCCTGCACATCACGCCACCCCTTGAGGTAGACATCTTGGATTTGCTTCTTCACCTCCGGGCTTTTGACCACCATGAACCGCCAGTTCTGGTTATTCCCGCCACTGGGCGCGCGAATGGCCGCATCCAGGATTTTGCGGATCATGGCATCGGGCACCGGATCGGGTTTCAACCGCCGGAGACTCCGGGTGGAAAATATCGTCTCAAAGATACCGAGTTCAGACATACAGGTCTCCTTTCTTCTCTCTACATGAGTGAGCGCCGCCTCTTGTCGATCAAAACTGTTGTCGCTAGAGTGACCGGCCACACATTAGCCGGGACCATGAGTTCTGGCCATTGTGCGAGTCACGTCCCTTTCTGTCAAACGTCTAACCAAACAGCGTCGCCGCACCGCGGTAAAAAGGAGATACCAGGCATGAAGCGATCATGGAGAGGACACACCAAACTGGTGCTGTTCCTTCTACTGTTCAGTACGCTAGGATGCGGTGCACCATCGGGCACGAGTTTGAGCGGCGAAGAGTTGCAGAAAAAATATCCCGACGAAAAATATGTCCAGTTGAAGGGCGTGTCATTGCACTACGAACAAGAAGGGCTCGGCAGGCCCGTGGTCTTACTCCATGGATTTCTCACGCATTCGGCCATCTGGCGCAACATTATCCCGACATTCACCTATAGCTATACGCTCTACAGCCTCGACTTGATGGGGTCTGGACTCTCGGAGAAACCGCAAAATCAAACCTACAGCATCGACACCCATGTCGCGCAGTTAGGGCAATTGATCGAGGATTTTCATCTCGACAACGCGATTCTCATCGGACACGGAGTCGGAGGCGCCATCGCCATGGTCTACGCCATGCGGAACCCTGGGAAGGTGAAGAAGCTGATCGTCATGAACGCGCCGTTGTCGCCTGGCTATTCGGCGACCGGACTCTGGCTACTCAAAACCCCACTCATCGGCGGCATGCTCACGAATGACTGGTTCATCCAACGCACGCTACGTAGGGGGTTCTTCAAACCCGAATCGTTTCCGGAATCGGTGCTCGACATGTACCTGCAACCGTATCGTGACGACCCAGGAGCGCGGGTGGCTCTCTTGAAGCAAATAAAAGAGTTGAACCTTGATCCTGTCGTCGAAAAAGAGGTCACTCCCAATCTCGCGAAGTTCCAAGTGCCAACCTTGATCCTGTGGGGAGCGAACGATCCCTATGTCCCTCTTGATGTGGGGAAGAGCCTCGACACCGTGATTCCAAACGATGAATTTCCAGTAGTCCTCAATACGGGCCACTATGAACTGGAAGAACGGCCAGAAGAAACCCGCGCGATGATCAAGGAATTCTTGGATACCCCCTAGATGTGATACATCGGCGTCGGCAGACTCCGGCGGTTTTGCGCCGCGCGTCTGCCTATGACACTCAGATTCACGCGGTCCATCACCGTCGCGACTTCGTGTTGGACTTCGCTCATCACCGCGCGTAACCAGCAGTTCTCCCGGGTCGGACATTCGGGACACGTGACGGGGCTCGATTCGTTCATGCACGACAGCGGCATCACTGGCCCATCGACCGCCCGCAGAATCGCGCCCAGTGTCACTTCCCGCGCGGGTCGTTGGAGCGAATACCCCCCCGCTTTGCCGCGACTACTCTGGAGAATGCCCGCGTTTTTCAGCGCGAGCAGCACTTGTTCCAGAAATTTTTTCGGAATTTTTTCTTGATCGGCTAACTCTTGGATCGACATCTGGGCCGGCGCACCGGGGGCCGCCAACCGAGAGAGCGCGCGTAACGCATATTCGGATTTCTTCGACAGTTTCATCTCAAAGCCCAGGTTTCGGGTTTCAGGTTCCGAGTTCTAGATTCGGTCCTCGGTCTTCGGTC
>JANMSE010000663.1:0-4163 GCA_031389045.1 Deltaproteobacteria bacterium
CAAAGTATCGAGCCGCCCGGCTTCTGTACGATCTCTGGCTCTCAGCCGGGATTATTCGAACCTCCGATGATTACGATTTCTCATCCTTCAATCGTGACTTGAAGCGTCACCCGAAAAGCCGCCCGAATAGGTGACAAACTCTTTTTTAGCTAAAAAAGAGTTTGTCATTTCTAGCGCTCGCTGTGTTCATCCGTATTTTGTACGCATGAACACATCCGCGCACACATCAATTGAATACATCGACGCACGGCGGTTCGAGGAAAGATACTCGCTCTCTCGTCGTACCTTTTTCCTATGGATCGCCGAGGGAAAACTTGAGGCGTATCGCTTGTCGAAGCGGAAGACCTTGGTCAAACGCGCCGACGTTGAGCGAGTGATCGAGGGTAGTCGCTCCGCCTCCGACATCGACCGGATCGTGGACGAGGTGGTGGCGGAGGTGGGACGTGAACACAAAAAGTGAAGAGGTGGCAAGTGGATACTGAAAAAAACGAAAGCCCTGAGCGGGGAACTCAGGGCTCGGAAAACGGGACAACAAATATGATTAAGGTGAATTTTTCACATGCCGAGCCGGGCGTCAACACCGCCCGCTTTCTCGATCTGCTTGCCCGCCAGGGGATTTACCTTCGCGGGTCACGCGGGCGCGTCAAGTGTCCATTTCACGATGGCAAAACAGACACGTCCCTTTCAATAGATACCGACAAGGGCGTTTTCTACTGTTTTGGTTGTGGGGTTCAAGGTGGCGTCAAAGCTTTCGCCGAACTCGTGGGCGAACCCTGGGGCACGAGTCGCTACAACACACGCGAGCGGGCGCGTTTCGCGGTCCAAGCCCGGCGGCGCGAAGCCGAAGCGAAATCACGCGCGATTCTAGTACGTCGCAAAGACGAACGCGACGACTCGCTCTGGACTTCGTGGAGCGAAGCCAATATGGCCGCGATGGATGCGGCGGAACTGCTCGGCTTGTTCTTTCGTCACCCCGATCTCGCCTTCGAGTTTTCGACTTTAGAAAAAATCATCGAGAGTGAATACGTGGAAGCGGTCTGGCAAAAGATGCTCGCCGAGCAGCGGTACGCTGGGGAGGTGGCAGCATGAGCCTCCCCGAATACAATGGCAATCCTGTCGCCTATCTTGCCGCACTCGAAGGGAGACTTGAACCGCTGGTGGCACAAGACGCACTCCAGCTCTTGAAGTTGGACTTGGCGGCCCTCTACGTTTCGGACCGTGCCTTGTTTGGGCTCGCGGTCGATCTCGTCAAAGAAAAGCTCGGTATCAGCCGTCAAGACCTGATGGCGTGGGCGAAACTTACATCGAGCCCGCAAGAAGGGGGAGGTGAAGCGGAATCAGAGGAAGCGACTCTCCCGCTAGAATATACCGGCGACCCGACCGCATACTTGTCGGCGATACGCGGACCCCTCAGCCCCGTATTATCGCAAGAAGTGCTCACTATTCTTAAACCTGATCTTGCCACCTTGTTTACTTCGGACCGTGCAGCTTTCGCGGTGGTCGCGAACCTAATTAAGGAAAAACTCGGCGTGGGGCGACGTGATCTGAATGCGGGCATAAAACCTCTACTTGACGGAGGCGACGACGATGACGACCCGCCCCTCCCCATCGCGCGTTTTCCCCATCTCGTCGATCTTGTGGAGGACGAACAAGAAGTAAAATTCCTTGTTCACCCCAGTGACAACGGTTCCGGCCCACGTGCGGAAACAGAATGGCAAATCGACGAGCAACTCTATCTTCCCCCCGCGAAAAATCTCATCCCGTGGTTGTTGCCACGAGTGGGGCGAGTGTTGGCCGCGTATGTGTCTGATACTTCAGCGACCCTCTACGCCGATCTTATCTCGTATTACAAAAGCCTCTCTGAGCTTCCGACTGACACGCACTATGACCTGCTGGGGGTCTTCACCTTCCTCACCTATGTGCTCGACTTCTTCGAAATCACTTATTTTCCCATCCTCGTCCTTGATGCCGTGCCGGAACGGGGAAAGAGCCGGACCGGGAAGGCGATCACTTATGTAGTAATGAGAGGATTGAGAACTGAAACATTGAGGGAGGCGAATATATTTCGGTGGTCTGAAGACTTAGGCGCAACGCTTTTCTTTGACGTGCTCAATTTGTGGAAGAAAGCCGAACGGGAAAAGTCAGAGGATATTCTGCTGAATCGGTTCGAGAAAGGGTCAACCGCCGCACGTGTTCTGTATCCTGAGAAGGGACCATTTGAGGATACTCGCTACTTCGACATTTTCGGCGCGACAATAATTGCTACGAATGAATCGGTTCACAAGATTCTCGATACCCGCTGTCTTACCATCTCAATGCCTCCAGCCAAGAGGCGCTACGATACCGAACCCACCCCAGCACTAGGGTTGCCATTGCGAGAACGGCTGATCGCCTGGCGCGCTCATCAGATGGGTAAGCCGCTACCGGAAATAAAAAAACCGTTTTCCGGTCGCTTCGGGGACATCACCCTTCCCATTCTGAAGATCGTCCGGCTAGTGGCTCCACGGCGGGAAGAGGCGCTCCTGAAGCTCTTTATCGAGATGGAAAAGTCCCGTCTCAACGAGAAAAGCCGCAGCCTGGAAGGTGACATCTTAATCTCTCTGCTCGCTCTTGAGCCCGAAGTGGAGAAAGGAAAGTTACCGCTTAAAAGGCTTGTCGAAAAGCTGAACGGGGAACGAACCGATAAAGAGAAAGTGACTCCGCGCTTCGTTGGGTCCCGTGTCCGTTCACTGGGCTTCCAACTTACCAGCCGAAACCCGGCGTCCTTGGTTTGGAAAAAGGAACTGCTCGAAAGTTGTCTTATTTCTTACGGAATTAAAGAGCCCCCTCCTACCCCGGAAACATCCTCTCAAAGCTCTCAAAGCTCTCAATCCTCTCAAGAAGACGAGTCAAAACAGCCCGAAGAACCGACTATTTCTGAGAGCTTTGAGACTGTTGAGAGCTTTGAGAGGCAAAATACGGGGCACGGGAAGGGTTATAAAGTTGAACCAATTGCCGATACCCTCGCAGATTCGGAGGTGTTCGAGTGAACGCGATTGAGCTTGTTGATACCCTTCAGCAACAAGGCTTCACCCTCACCCTCCTCTCTGAAGGCAAGTTGGCGGTGAAGCCTGCCGACCGGATCACGGATGAACTCCGCCAACATATCCGGCAGTGCAAAGCCGAAGTGCTGGCGTTGCTTGTCTCACGACGATCAGCCTCCTCAGACCAGGGCTCGACTCATGGCACAACTATGGAGCCCGTGACTTTTTGGACGGACAGCCGGGACATTGACCCGGAGAACCCTCCGGTCCCCTACATCAATGCACGCGGGGAACTGATTGTCCCGTTCGAGTGCGCACCTAAGTACCGCTGGTGGGCGGGTGGCCAGTCGATCCATCAGACCCTCCGCGAACTCAACGCGCCCCCGGAGGTGATCGGACGCTACGTCGATTCGGGCGCGACTTTACGGAGGATGCAATGATGCTAACTTCAGCAAGCACCCCCAAACGAGAAAGCTCAATGAAATCAAGAAAGGGAATGAGCGAGTCAGGCCCGATCTACCAGGATCGGGGCGACCGACGAAAAGATGGCGCTTGCGAAAGTAAGCGGAGGAAGGACAAGGATGACAACTGATAAACTCGAAATCCCGCTACATGACCGCTCTCTGGTTCGGGTCTCACGGACAGATGCAGGCGCGATCTATGTGGAAGTCTACGGCCCTGGGCACGCGAAGGACGGCCACGGGATGTTGTTGCGTGGGTCTACTTTGCTGACAAATGCTGACATCAGCGCGCTCTTGACGTTGCTCACCACCGACGCGCAACCCCAGGAGGCCGCGTGAACACCAAAGCCAAAGGCACCCGCAACGAGCACCGTTCGATGACCCTCCTGAAAGCGGCTGGCTATCAATGCACGCGAGCGGCGGCCAGTTTAGGCGCGTGGGATATGATCGGGATCAGGTCTACTGATGTGGTGCTGGTCCAGGTCAAGACAAACCAGTGGCCGGGAACAGCCGAGATGGAAACGCTACGAGACTTTCCCTGTCCGCCACACTGCCGCAAGCTCGTCCATCGGTGGCGGGATCGGCAGCGGCTGCCGGATGTTCGGGTAGTGTAAAAAGGTCGCTAAGATGGAAGGAGACAACATGCACGAAACGGAACATACCTATCACGACTTACTGG